>SHMW01000078.1 GCA_008080735.1 Promethearchaeota archaeon | reverse complement strand
TTTCACTATCGATTTATCTAATCGGATTTTTAGGGATCATTCCAACAATATTAATCATCCTTTTTGTAAAGCTAGTTACTAAAGAAGATAGTCGCTAATGCTTTTATTTCAAAAAAATTATCTTTTTATTATTTCTTTATTTATTTTGAATAATGATTCTTATTTCCTATTTTAAAATATAATATATTCAACATAGTCGCTGATACATGTCCGAGAAATTATTTCCTATTAGTATAAATCCCGATCTCTGCAAAAGGTGCCAAAAATGCTCCTATTCTTGTCCGACCAAAGCAATTTTTTGGAAAGATTCTATGAGATATGTAAATTATACAAAATGTAAGGGATGCTTGAAATGTATGGAGGTTTGTGAGCATGGTGCCGTCGAAGTTATCTCACTCGAAGAGGGAAAGCTTAAGGGGTTTAAAATCAATCAAGATAGGTGCAATTTATGCCTTTCTTGCACGGAGGATGATTTTTGTTTTCAGAACAGATTTTCTTTTAATAAAGGAGTAGAGAAAATTGTTTTTGATGGGAGTGATCTAAATACTTGCTCAGCTTGTTTAAAGTGCTTCAGATCCTGTCCAAACAATGCAATAGTTCCTATTATTGAAGAATAGACAAAATATAAGCTATTTTTAAGTTTCATTAATACTCTGAAATAATAATAGTTAAATAGTTCAAATAAATTGTTTAAACCATGGCGAAATTAAGTGCTAGAAATCAATTAGAAGGTACTATTAAAAAAATTACCAAGGGAGCCGTGAATGCTGAAGTTATCATCGAGCTTCCTGGGGGTATCGAAATCACGTCCATCATTACAAATCAATCCGTAGACCGCTTAGGCCTTAAGGAGGGCGGAAAAGCATTTGCGGTAATTAAAGCTACTAATGTAATGATTGGAACTGAAATGTAAAATCTAAATAAATTTCTTAACTATCTTCCTTTTTTTGGCTTTTGAGATATCCCAAGCAAATCTTCAAGACTTTTTCGAGTGAGCCTTTTTGTATCATATTAAGTGTATCGGTTGGTTGATGATAAAATTTAAAGAATTTTTTTAATTCCATTGCTGAAATAGTGCTTGCCTTGATTCCCGCTTTGGAGAATGCTGTAGCATCCGTTCCTCCACTTATTTGACCTATTAATTTCTCCACTCCTCCTGATCCAAAAGGTTCTGCGTTTACTTGAACATTTTCCGCCGCCGCCACTAACTTTCGAACTACTTCTGCCGAATGTTCAGTCCGAGTGGTGGGTTCATATTCAACAAACTTTATAACGTTTTCACTCATTATTCCATCCATATTAATATTTTCCGCGTCTAAATCTTTTAGTTCCTTTTCATGCTCTTCAACATATCGATATGCGCCTCTTAATCCCGCTTCTTCACATCCAAATGAGACTAACCTTATTTCCGTATTATTGGGTATTAATTCCTTATGTTTTTGAAGATATCTGGCAATCCCAATGACGATGGATACAGCACTTAAATTATCAACAGCTCCCGGTACTTTGTTGGCACGTTTTCCTGGTGAAACAAAATTAAACAAGGCAATCAAAGGAACAATTCCGATGATAAATGCCCAGATCGCTATATTGAAGAAAATTTGGAAAACATCAATGTTAAACAGCGTGGATAGGAAATAAAACAGAGAGCATACAAGCCAAAACACCATTATTGCTAATCCAAGAAAAATTATAATTCCATATCCTACTTTCAAATATCTCAAAAGATTAAATTGAAGTGCAGAATCATGATGACCGGAGAAGATAATAATTTTTTGGATTTCTCCTTCTCCCCGTATGGTTCCCACGACATTTTGAGACTGCCGTTTTTTAAAAAGTGGGTCTATAAACTCCCTATAATTAAAGAATTCGTTCCATATGATAACAAAAGCCACAGCATTTAACAAGAAGATGATTACGGAAAATAGGAGAGAAACAAAATAGCCATATCCCCGTGGTTGGAAAAAAAAGATTAGAAACGATGTAAAGACCATAAGTACATTAATTTTTATAAAACCCAAAAATGCGCGGGGATGACACGAAAACGGTTCAATTTTGGTCTCATCACATGATTTGTTCAATTCGCTTTTGATAATGTCTGCGGCTTGTGCTTCCTCTTCACTGCAAGGCATACGAGGTCCACATTCATCAATAATTTTATCGATTATTGTATATAAATACGCTGAATCATCCGAAGAAATATCTATTTCCATAATAGGTTATTTGATTTTATCTCATTTAAATTTTATAAGAGAAAGTTTTTGAATAAACCATTAATTTATCAAATTCCAAGAAAAACAATAGAATATGTGATTAAAAAATTACGATTTATCCCGAAGAACAATATGTGTGTAAGGTTTGCGGTTTCAACATTATAGGTCATCATCCAGCTAATTGTCCGTTTTGCGGCGCTTCGCAAGATAATTTCATTACTGCGGAAGAGTGCTCACAAGTATACAAAGTAATGAAAACTAAGGTAAATAATAAGGTCTATTGTTTAAACTCTGAGCCATCTTTAGGACTTGAACATAATGCCTACAAAATTGAGACACCGCAAGGTATAATATGGATTGATTGTCCCTCAACCTTTGATAAAAGTCTGGAAAGATCCAAGATCAATGTATTTACTCATCATCACTTCATCGCCGCGGCGAATTTATATAAATCCCATTTCTCTAATGAATTATGGATACATAAATATGATTCAAATAATTCAATAGCAAATAAATATGATTTTGATAAATTATTCGAAACTGATTTTAATTTGGATGGAATTCACGCCTTTCATATTGATGGTCACACAGAAGGTTTTACGTGTTATGTCTATGAGGATGTATTATTTGTTTGCGATTATATCTTCATCAGGGAAGAAACGATTAAATTTAATCCATATGGTCCTTATCAAAGAACCTTAGATGGGGCAAAAAGCCTCAATGAGAGGCTCAAAAGCTATGACATTTTCAAAGTCTGCGGATATGATTATTTTATGGAATTTGAGGCTTGGTACGAAAAATTTACAACCTTAATAGATTAGATGTAATTATTTAACAGAGCTACAAATTCATCTGATTTTATAACCAATTTTAAAATATAAATAAAATAGTTATTTATGTACCCGTCTTATTGTGATTCATTATTAAAACTTATAGCTTATGATGAATATGGTTAGTCTAAAAAAAAAACCCTTTTCATAACAGGTGCAAGTAGAGGTATCGGGAAAGCAATCGCATTACGAGCTGCTAGGGAGGGGGCTAACATTGCTGTTGTAGCGAAAACAAAAGAACCTCATCCCAAACTTCCTGGAACAGTGTACTCTTCTGTAGAAGATATAGAGAAGGTGGGTGGAAAAGGATTACCTTGCATCGCAGATATTCGATTTAAGGACCAAGTAGAAAAGGCTGTAGAAGACACGATCGATGAATTTGGTGGAATCGATATTTTGGTAAACGATGCGAGTGCCATAAATCTAAGTTCCACATTAAATACTTCAATGAAACGATTTGATTTGATGTTTTCTGTAAATGTGAGGGGCACCTTCCTTTGTTCAAAAGTATGTATCCCTTATCTTAAAAAAGCAGAAAATCCGCATATTCTAAATATGTCTCCGCCCCTTAATCTTGATCCTAAATGGTTTGCAAACCATGTCGCCTATACTATGTCCAAGTATGGGATGAGTATGTGTGTGCTAGGTATGTCGGAAGAATTTAAGAAGGATGGAATAGCCGTCAACGCCCTTTGGCCCAGAACAGCAATCGCAACTGCAGCGGTAAAGAATTTGTTAGGGGGAGAAACCTCCATTAAACATTCCCGAAAACCCGAAATAGTAGCAGATGCTGCCTTTTTTATTCTCACTAGCCCAAGTAAAGAATGTACAGGAAATTTTTTTATTGATGATGAAGTATTAATTGAAAATGGGATTTCCAATTTAGAAAAATACTCTGTTGTCCCTGGTGCGAAATTAATTCAAGATTTCTTTTTATATGGAGGAGGGGAAACGTAAATCTTAACATTCTTTGTGGAAAAAAAGTAAAGATAATTAGGGGAAAAAAAGTATATTTTTACATCCAATAGACATCAAGCGATCCGCGCGGTGGAGCTCTATGAAATTTCAAGTCGGGATATCCAAGAATTAGCACCCCTGTTATTTTCATCTCATCCGAAATCCCCAACATTTTTTTTAGCTCATCATAACGATTTATGGCTTCTTGAGCATACCCAATCCAACAAGTTCCCAAACCAAGTGATTGAGCAGCAAACATTCCGTGCGTGAGAGCAATCCCGGCATCATTAAGAGCCAATGAGTTAAGTTCGGGAGCATAAGAAATAAGCAGAACTGGCGCCTCATAGAACACGGGATCCTTTCCTTGATCAACCTCCTCAAAAAAATTATTCAAACTCACTTCTGTTCTTGATTCTGTGACCATATGCTTGATACTTTTGGGCAAAAAGTATTTTAAAAATCGCTTATGATCAACGATTTTTTTTAATAACCCGAGCATTTTAATAACCGCTTGCCTTATCTTATCGATATTTTCCTCATCTTTTAATACGATGTATTTCCATGCTCTATCATTCCTCGCACTAGGGGCATATCGAATTGCGTCAAGGACAGATTCAATAACCTCCTTTGGCACTTCTTTATCTTTATATCTTCGAATAGACCGCCGTACTCGAATAAATTTGATAAGGTCTTCATAGTCCAATATCTTATCCGGGCTTTTAGCCTCCTCAAATTCCAGAGCTTCGTCCTCTGCTTCATAAAGAATAGCACTAGTAGGGCAAATCGCTACGCAGTGTCCACATTCTATACATCCGTCGTTAGGATCCTCAAATATCACCCTTCTTTTCTCTCCGATCTCCGTGGGAGGTTTATAAAACAGAGAGGAGGGGCAATCCTTTACGCATTCCAGACATTTTATGCATTTTTCATCATCTATACCCTTTATTATCATGAAAACCAACTTTTTTTTGTAAGAATTATTGATATTTATAATTTAGTGCTTATTATTTGTGTTTTAATATTTTCAGTAATTTTGGAAATAAGAATAAGATTATCAAAAAATACTTTCGAGTCTTAGAAAAGAATCGAATAAATAATTTTTCACTTCTTACTCGGTTATCTTTGGAGGAGGGAGATAGATCTCTCTCTGTTCTGTTTGAATTAAAGATCTTGCTCCTTCAGGACATTGGGTGGTACAAACTCCGCAACCAATACACTTATTTTCGTCATGAGTTGAAATTCCCTCAAACATTGATAAAGCTTCAATTGGGCATTTTTCCACACAAGTTCCGCACCCTTTACATTTATCTTTATCCAAATATGTGATATAGGATGTGAGAGTGTGAAATGGAAATATTCCACGATAATAGCTCTGGAATAAAATACAACAATCTTTACAGCAATTACAAATCGCATTTTCTTTCTCATTCAGATCGAAATCGTCGTGAAATGTTTTATGAACAAGCCCCTCCGCTTCAGCTTCCTTTAAAACTTGTTTCGCCTTTTCTCGAGTGATTTGCTTTCCAAGATTATGTTCAATAAAATATCTACCAATATTTCCAAAATGGATGCAGCGATTGATATCACTCGCGATTTGGCATGATTCTCCCATAAGACCTTTCTGAAGTTTGCAAGGGCATTCAGAAAGAGATATTATCTCTTGTTGGTCTATTATTTTTGACGCTTCATGTAAAGGTAAAACCTTTTCTTTAGGGACAGGAATTTCTTTTTCTATTGGAATAATTCTTGCGAAAATAGGCATTTGATCTTTGAAAATAGGCATCAGTCCTCCATAATTTGTTTGGGTCATTTCATTTGCTTCTTCAAACATTTTATTGTAAATTTCTGCTAATTTCTTCTTCTGCTCATAAGGTCGATCAAATCTGACAAGTGAATATTCAAAAGTATCTGCGACAGGCGGCAATAATCTATATTCCATCTCATCTGAATCCTTGATGGGCCAATCCATAACAAATCCATTATCCATTAATGAATTGAGAATTTCCTTTAATTTGGCATCTTCCATCCCTGTCTTTTCTTTTAGTTGTCGATAAGTTAAACGGGGTTTCCGAAAATTGAGAATAAACTCCGCTTCCTCTTTATTTAATAATGTTTGTAATAGCTCTACGAGAGTGTCGTTTGCTTGAAATAAGGGGTTTCCGCTCCCCCTTACAATTATTTTGGCTGCTTTATACCAAATTTTTTCTGACATTTAAAACTAGCTCCTTTTAATATGATATATACCTTCTCTTTTTTAGTATTTAAATGTTAGATTTGAGTTCAACTTTAAATTTTAGTCTTTTTTAATCAGAAATTTGTGTTTTAGTGTACGAATCTTTTTTTGTTAAGGGCACAAATTATTTAACATATGAAGCAAAAAACTTTCGATGATTATTGGTTTCATTATGTCTTTTCTGAAGATCCTCAAGAAATCAAGAATTCGATAGCAGAGATTTATATTAATTCAGAAAATACAGAAATTCATATAGATCTCTACGGAGAGGTGCTGTCCACAGACAAAAATATCATATTTATCCATGGTACTTCCGTTTATAGTAGATTCTATGCAGAATTTTTATATAAGCTATATAAGAAAGGATATCGTGTTTTTGCTCCAGATTTAATTGGGCACGGGTTAAGTGCTGGATCTCGCGGGCATTTTACCATGGAAATATTTACCAGAATCATTTATGACCTTACATCTTATATCAGAGAGAGATTCGGAAATAAAATTGTGGTGATGGGGTCGAGTTTGGGAGGAATTACCGCGTTTTATTGTGCTGCAAACGATCCAAGACTAAGTGGTGCGGTATGTCATAATGCAGCTATATTTGATGAGAAAGCTTATAAAAAAATTATTAATATTAAAGGAATTTTGAGACTATTACTCCCAGCTGTGCCCATCTTAGCAAGAGTCCTTCCAAAACTACATTTAAGTGTATTTATTTACTTAGATTTTAAACAATTAGCAAAAGATCAGAACGTTCTCGAAAGTGTCGAATATTTACTAGAGGATGAATTTTTCACGGAGAAATACAGCCTTACAGCGCTCACAACACAATTAAAAGCGCCTTTGGCGAGACCAGTTGAGGATATAGAGATACCTATAATGATAATCAACGGAGATAATGATAATCTGTTTTCTGTTGATTATATGAAAGAAATATACGAGCGACTGACATGTGAGCCAAAGAAATTAGAGATAATTGAAAATGGGTCGCATTTAATTTTTCAAGAACACATTGATGAAACTCTGGATTCAATAATTTTATGGTTGAAAAATTTGTTCTCTTAGTCATTACTAAATCGCTTGATCATTCACATATGATTTTGTATAAAGCTTTTTATATGATTGAGTTTAATAGTTATTAACTAATGAAAATTAGTTAAAATATCGATTCATGGGGTAAATAAAAATGAATTTAGAGAAATTCAAGAAATATTACTGGATTATAAGTTTTTTAAGCGTCGTGTTTTTAGTTTTAGGGTTGGCATTGCCTGGGTTTTTTGGTACAAGACAATTTGATGGAGATCCATATTTAATATGGATTCATAGCCTAATTCTTGATATTAACGATGATATTTTGTTTAGTTTAGGTGGCGAAGGTCTCGAAGGTATTTATAATACTATGCATTTTATGGGCTTTTTCCTAACAATCCTAATTTCAATATTTAGCACACTTTATATCATTATTGGTTGGAATGCAAAAAAAGATAATTTAGGTAAAACATATTATACTTGGGTCGTCGGAGGTCTATTTATTACCTTATTATCGATCGCTTATTGGATTACAAGTAACATTGCCCTAACCGATAGCTGGCTTAATTCAGCCATTCCAATTGGAATCCTCTTCGTTTTAATTGGAGGAATCCTCCCATTGATAATAGGAATTATATCAATACTAAACGAGAGATAAAAATCATATTTACATCTTTTTTTTTATTCTTTTATCGGAAAAGACTTTTTTTCCAATAGTAAGTTTAGGAATTACCATAGAATAACTTGGACTGATATTAGTTAATTTGAAGAAAAATAGTTCTTTGATGTGAAAATAAGATAAACTCATATTTTAAGGTGAAAAAGGATTTATTAGATGTTGTATATATGTAAGTCAGATCATGCTATATTGTGAAAATTGTGGCAAAGAAGTTATCATCGTCGGAGAAGGTAGCCTAGCTGGTATGGATGAGGAAATTGAGGAATGGGAAGAAAAGATTAAGAAAAAAGGTAAATTAATATTATACGACCCTCCTACTTCAAGTGCTTATCTCTGTCCTAAATGTGGACAAGAATTAGTTGAAAAAGAATAGTCCATATTGCTGCTGTTTCTTATTGATAATCTAAAACTATAAGTTATTGATAATTTCCATCTTTTAGAAATTTTTAAACTGATTATCAATATATAACCTTAAAATAATCTCATAAACATACTAAAATTTTTATGTGCAATTTGAGATTAATTATAATAAGAAACTAAACATAAAAGAAAGAATCACTTGTTGGTGAACAATGTCAGAAGGAGAAAATAAAGTTCGAAATATAAAGCTAACATGTCCTATTTGTCAAACTGAAAAGGAGATCGCAGTTCCAGAGAAAGTATTTGCCCAAAAGAAATTTGGAAGCATTAAAATACAAGTCCCTCCAGGAGCGGTATGTCCGGATCATCAATTCATCGTCTTCCTAGACCCTAAGGGCTTGATACGGGGCTATGAAAAAATCGATATTCTCATGAAAACACAGCCCGAAAAAGCCAAAGCTCCTATTGAAGGTAAAATTGGATTAAAAAGACTCATTAACACATTTGGATTATATGGGGTTTTCAATCTAATTCACGCAAAATTGTTCGGCTATTCTGGATATATTATTAGGGATGATCCACAAGATGGGCTTGAAACGCAACTCAATGAATTTTTTGACACTATTACTTCGAATACATACAGCGATTCTCCCGAAATCCAGTTTATCGAGGAGAAAAAATATGATGATATAAAATTGAAGAACAACGCCCTTTTGATTGACGCGCACAACAATATCCTTCAAACGCCATGGGAAGAAAAAATGGAGTTTGAGGAGACTATAGTGAAGAAAGCCTTGGAAATCATAGATGAAGAAGAGCAAAGAGTTCTCTTAAAACAAGATATCAATAATTTACTCAAAGAAGTGGAACATTCGGTCAAAATTCTAGAGGATACGAAGGAGATTTATGATACAGAACTAATTGAAGTAATAGCAAAAGATTTAAAAGCACCTAAAATGTCAAAAGCACGCTTGAATTTGATACGAAAGTTTATCAAAATGAACATTTCAGAAGATTTAGCGGCGAAAATTAAAAATAAGGTCCAAGAGTTCTTAAACTTCTTATAATCTTTAAATTTTTCTGAAGAGTAATCTAATAGGAGAATATATTCTGATTTCTCCTTTGAATAATTTCTCGTAATCTAAAGGATAGGTTATCTCTCTAAAGATACATATTTTATTGTGTATTCTTCTCTGTGAGGTCGTATACCAACAAACTATAAAATTTAAAACAATTTAAAAATTAAATAGCTTACCATATAAAATACAATATACACAAAAGAAGAGAAGTGAAAAATATGCAAAATATTCAAATGGGTTGGGGAATGAAGAATCGATTATCTCGGATTATCAACCCCAAAACTGGACACTGTGTTATGCTCGCGATGGATCACGGGTATTTTGGGAATATTCCCGGGCAACTTAAATGCTTCACCGACTTAAATCCCTTATTTGACCATGCAGACGCCTTAATGCTTACCAGAGGGATGCTAAGATCTTGTGTGGCTGCCGAAATTGATAAACCCATAGTATTGCGAGTATCTGCTGGATCTAGCATGATGAAGGAATTGTCCAATGAAGAAATCAATGTGACCATCGAAGATGCGATTAGATTAAATGTGTCAGCAATTACATGTTCAATCTTTGTAGGGGGCGAATACGAAAAACAAACTATCATGAACTTATCCAAACTCGTGAATTGGGGACAAGATTATGGAATTCCTGTATTAGCCGTCACCGCAGTCGGAAGAGAAATGGCTCGCGATGCTCGATATTTAGGGATGGCGAGCAGATTAGCCGCAGAAATGGGCGCTCACTTTGTAAAAACTTATTATTGTGATGATTTTGAAGACGTAACCGGTATTTGTCCTGTTCCAATTGTCATAGCGGGAGGTAAAAAAATCCCAGAACGAGATGCATTACAAATGGCTAAGAATGCTATAGATAAGGGAGCCGTCGGAGTCGACATGGGCAGAAACATATTTCTCAGCGACAGCCCCATAGGGATGATCACAGCAGTTGGCGCGATTGTACATGAAAATGCTTCTGTTAACGAGGCATATGAAATCTACGAAAATGGACCAAAGGGTCTTTAAATTTTTACTAATTTTTATTTATCTCTTTTTCTAAAGGTTAAATCTTTCTTTTAGGCTTTATTATTCCTACCATTATAATATTCCTTTTGGTTGAGAAAATGTCCAAAAGAAAAATAGATGGATTAAAAATTGAAGAGGTAGCAGATGGGGTTCTTTTGGTGAAACAAACAACACCTCCCTTTTACTTCTCATGCTCTGATGGGCTAATTGTCTTGCCAAAAGAGGGAAGGAACGATAAATTAATTGTATTGGATCTAAACATCGAACCGAAATTTGTTGACGCACTTGTGAAACTATTTGGAAATATTTCTCATTATATAAACTCTCATGGACATATGGATCATATCGCCCATGTACACGCATGGGAACAACAGGGTGCTCAAATTCTTGCTCCTCAAGCTGAGGCAAAAAATTTACTCGAACTAAAAAATTTCTATAATTGTTATGAATTCGAGGAAGGGGTTAAATTTTCATCAATTCAACAATTCGGGCAAATCAATGGTTATATCCCTTGCGAACATGTATCCCATTTTATCCCTGGTGAAATTTTGAAATTAGGAAATTTAGAAGTAAAGACGATAGCATTGACAGGGCATTCTATCTCTCATGTGGGTTTTCTGCTCCAAAAGGAAAAGATTCTTCATATAAGCTGTCTTGGGTTTGACATCTCCAGCCCTGAACGGGACGGGTTTGGTCCGTGGTATGGCTTTAAGCAATGTTCTATTGATCGCTATAAACGCGATATTGAGATTGTCGAGAAGATTTATCGAAAAAACGTCGAGTTTCTGACATCAAGCCATGGCTATATTGTTAGAAAGCCAGAGATGACACCTTTTAACTATATGACAAAAAAGTTTAGAGAAAATGAAGCAAAAATTCGTTATGGGTTAGAAAGTCAAGATCCTGAGTTCAAATTAGAAGAAAAAATCGACAAACTATTAAAAAAAGATCTTTTCTTCCCTAAAAAGAAAATGGAAGGATTTTTAAAAGAAATCTATACTTTTTGGGAGTATTGGATTATTAAAAACCACTTACTCCATCTCAATAGATGATACTAGTGGATTTCGATTAAATATATTCGATTCATATTGTTTACGGTTCTAAAAGTACCTTGAGAGATTCGTCTGCGTCACAGACCGTTCGAAATGCCTCTTGTGCTTGCTCTAACGGAAATCGATGGGTGATTAGTTCCGTGAGATTAATTTTTTTAGATTTAATCCATTCAAAGGATTCGTCCAAATCAGGTGGGGCAGCGCCATATGAAGTCATTAGTTTTACCTCATTTCTCCAATAATCATTTATTGGAATTTCGAGATTAATCCCTGGTTTTGGGACTGCAAAAAATACGATTGTGCTTCCCGGACCCACACATTCTAAAGCTTGTTTCGCAGCAGATAACGCACCTGTACATACTAAAATCACGTCTGGCAATCTCCCATCATTGAGTTGCTTGACCTGCTCTGAAATATTTTCTGTAGCGTTTAATACCGCCTCAGCACCGAATTCAAGTGCCTTATCAAGACGATATTTACTTATATCAGTGGTAAAAATTCGCTCTACTCCCTTTGCCTTTGCTAGCTTTAGATGAAGCAGTCCAGAGACCCCACTCCCAAGGATAAGAAGTGATTGTCCTTTGTGAATATCTGCTAATCTTTGAGCTCTACAAACGCACCCCAAGGGTTCGATAAAAGCTCCATCCTCATACGACATTTCATCATCAAGTACATAGACCCCTTGTTTTTCAATATTGATATTTGGAATCCTTACATATTCAGCGAACCCACCTGGATCAAAATTGGTTGAATGTAGTAAATGACATGCTGTGTGATGCCCTTGTTCGCAATAATGACATTCAAAACAAGGTACATGATGAGATACAAAAACCCTATCGCCTACATGATAATTTTTAACTTTTTCCCCAACTTCTACGATATCACCTGCTATTTCATGCCCTAAAATCAATGAATCGACTCCTAATCGTTCCATCTTTGATAAACGATAATATTCCAATACATCTGAACCGCAAATACCTGATTTTTTTACCCGAACTAAAAACTCATCATCACTTATCGAAGGTTTTGGAATTTCTGCGGTTCTAATATCTTTATTATTATAATATTTTGCAACTTTCATCTCTATAAACTGTGATTCAGCTGATTAGATTAATTAATATATCATTAAAATTTGATAGTCTTAAAAAATCATCCATTCTTTTAATATCTAAACCTTATTTGGTGAATAACTATGGCGAAATGGGAATGTCTTGTTTGTGGCTACGTATATGATGAGGAAGAGGAGGGTACTCCTTTTGAAGAATTGCCAGATGACTGGGTATGTCCGGTGTGCGGAGCTCCGAAAGATCAATTTGAAAAAATTGAAGACTAGAATTACATCAGCAAATATTTCCTTTTTTCTTTTTTGTTGAGGGTTGAATTAAAATAGAGAAAGAAAGAAAAATAAGAGAAAGAAAAAATTAGCTTTGTTTATTTTCAATAAGGATTTGAAACTTCTCACTTTCCAAATCTTCATACATTCGAAGTTCATCTTTAAGAAAGTTTTCTAAAGCGATTCGAATTGCTTCAGACCTAGATGGATATATTTCGAGGTCGTTTAAGATCTGAATAGCATCCAAGTATTTTTCTGGAAGGTTGATTGTTATTATTCTCATTTTTAATCCATGTCATAATATACATTCTTTATATAGATTATATATTTTGTCGGATTGCTTATAAAACCACGATATTAGTCGCTTAAGCATTAACGGCTTAATGATTGATGAATAATTGGTTTAAATAGGTTCTTTCTATCAACTATTTATCGATTTTTTGAAAACTTATAACCGTGAAACTGATTAATAAATAAAAATATTATTCGAAAAAGGTTGGGGAGGGTTATAAAAGATTAAAATGGCTTTTTGAATGATTTGATATGAATTATAAGTGAGAACGAGGATTTAAACAATTCAGCATGCCCAATTTCTTTAATCTCATGTAAAAATGTAAGTTTATAGTCCTCTTCACGCTTTAAATATTTTGTATCTCGTGTTTTATGTTCTGGATCTAAATATACATCCATTCTTAAAACTTTTTTATCCGTTTTACCGGGCATTTCCGGCATCATATTAAACGCAAATAAGAGGTCAGGATCAGACTCTTGAGGGCCATCTATCACAAAAAGAATATTAGGTTCGGTAACTGCCATGAAGCTTTTTAAGTCATGATAGAGATCATCAATTTTTAGAGCTAATGCTTGATTCTCATCTTCTTGGAAGGGTGTACAATCACTTATCTTAGGGATAATAAACTTTTCTCTAGTCCTAAATGCCAAATCCTTTTCCATTTCACTTAAGTAATCATTTAAAACTGGATCGTCTTTCTCTATAATAAATTTATCTGAAATTGACTCTCTTTTACAATATACAATTAAATTTCCAGCAGAGATCAGATTAATTTTTTGGTAATAAATGTTGAACGCGGGATTAAAGGGTAGATTTATGACCTCTTGTTTACCCCCCATGCCGAGTTGCGCTAATATATTAGAAGAAACTTGACTGTTCAGAGTAAATAATAAAAAATCTCTTAGATCTTGTAATTCAATATAATTCGAAAAGCCTTCAAAATATTTATTGATAATTTCTATCTTTCTCTTTAATTCATCAGACATTTGGAATCCTTAGCTTAATGATTATTATATTTAAAATCGTTTTATTCATCTAATTTATTTTTCTTTATATAATTATTTAAAAAATCCTTCAAGGAATTTTTGACATCCTTCGTAATGTGATGTTCTATTTGACAAGCTAAATCTTCGATGGTTTCTTCATTTTCAAGTTTTAAGACTTTTTCGAAGAAGGATTTTAATAGTTGATGGATTTCTTTTAATTGCTCAGCTATATTCTTACCTTTTGAAGTTAACCGTATTGCTTTTCTCGGCTCCCATTTAATAAGATCATATTCTCTTAATTTTTCTAACATCCCAGAAACGGATGCCGGTTCTACGTTAAGACTTTCGGCAATTTCTTTGTTAGACACCCATCCGCCTCTTTTCTTACTCGCGATAGAATAAATTTCATCCAAATATCGTTGATAAGACTCGGGGATGTCAGAAAGACGCTGTTGATTACTCATAGCAATAATTTATATTGTGTATTATGTAATATGTATTCAAAATTTTTATTTTTAAGCTTTCGCATTTATAAAAATTCATTCCGAGAAAGTCGATTGAATTCGATATGCTGAAATAATGTTTTTTATGATGCATTTATTAAGTTCAATGATGAAATTAAAATAAATTAAAATTATAGATTAATACATTATCGGTGAATTTTATGGCAAACCTAAATTTATTTGATTATATTCACGGTATAACGACGTTAACATTTGTCCTTCTCTCAATTATAATCGGCATACGCCTCCTCACGAAATATAAAACGCTTAAAAGAAAGGAGATCATAACTGTCGGTTTAGCATGGATTTTTTTGTCGAGTGCATGGTGGGGGAGCTCATTCTCATTTCTCTCAATTCTCATAGCAAACTATGAATTTGAAGAATTATTGTTCTTTTCTCTGGCAAATCTATTTATTCCCGTAGCGCTTGTGTGTTGGATCTATTCATTTAGTCATATAATTTATCCCAATTCAGAAAAGAAAATCACAATCCCGTTCCTCGTTATCTCTGCGATTTATGAAGTAATCTTGATCATACTATTACTTAATCCATCTTCATACCCAGAATACATTGGTGAAATTCGAGACGAATTTTATTATTCGCCCGGGATCCTCACTCTTGTTTTTCAATTATTATCCGTTTTAATAACTATTATTACAGGATATATGTTTTCATATAAATCATTGAAAGCAACGGACAAGAAAGTGAAGTGGAAAGGACGATTCTTAGTTATTGCATTTACTTTATTTATTGTGGGAGCACTTTTTGATGCATTAATTCCAATGGATGAGATCACTGTTGTAATAGTACGTAGCATTCTCATCTTAAGTGCTATATTTTATTACTTAGGTTTTCTTTTACCAGATAGATTGGCGGAACTGCTGGGAGCAATTGAGAAATAATTTAACACCTAAACTCAATATTTTTTTTAATTATGCTTTTTTTTTTACTGTGATGATTTGAATGAAAGATTATCCAGGTACGTTATTTTTAGTCGTGGGAAATTCGGGTTCTGGAAAAGATTCCATTATATCTGGAGCGATGGAACAATATCCTTCGAACCTAAAGAAAATTTACACCCCAAGACGGTATATTACCAGACCACCTTCTGAAACTGAAGAAAACATACCAGTAACTCAGAAAGAATTTAATGAACTCGCAAAAGAGGGGAAATTTGCATTAAAATGGCATATTTATGGTCTTAATTATGGAGTTCCCATAAAAATTGATAGTCTCCTTTCAGAGGGACACCCTATTGTCGTCAACGTAAGTAGAACTATAATTCCCGATGCCAGAAAACTTTACAAAAATCTCAAAGTAATATTTATCAGAGTGCCGTTAGAAACGACTATCGAACGGATAAAAGAGAGAGGAAGGGAGCACGGAAAACGACTGGAAGAACGGATTGAAAGAGCCAAATTATATCAAGATTTTCCCGATGCGGATTATATTATTGACAATACGGGATCCTTAGAAGATGCTGTCCAAAACTTTTTACAATATATTAGAACTCACATCGAGTAAAGGTATTTTTTTCCTTTTCCAAGGGGTTTTTATGAATATTTTTACATTATATTTTAAGTTCAATGATGATTAATAATATTGAGCATTCTCAAACTCAACCCTCTTTTGAGAGTCCTGTGAGCGTCACTTTAATCTGTCCTAATTGTAATAAGAAAAAGACTATTGAGTTTCCCAAAACGATTTTTGACCAAAAGAAAGGGCTTTCCACGATATCAGTTCATAAAGGATTAATCTGTGAACATGCATTTCAAGCCTTTATTGATAAGCATTTTAAAATACGAGGATACCAAAAGGTCGATTTTGAGATAAAGTCGATAACTAAAGAGCAGGAGGATAATAAAAAAGAAGGGCCAGATGATGAGCATCTCATAAAGAACTTAATTTGTGAGGGAAATTATCTCAAATATGATCCTGAAGAGTCAGCTTCAAAAATAGAAGATAATGATTCTCAATTAAAGCATCATTCAGAATTTAGTGCGGACTCTCTTTGTACGCAAAAAAATAAAAGTCTTGAACAGATATACGAGGATTTTTGGGAGTTTATTGATGATGATAATGAGGCTTTCCAAAGATTTATTGTCAGAGATGAAAGAAGACTTTAATTAAATCTTTCTAATTTTCACGATTCGGATTAAAACCAATGACTTAAGTAGTTTTCAATCGATAAAACTTTTTTAAGAACTTGTATTATTTTCCTTACTTAGTCAATGTTTTTAAATATATATTATTATGGCCCGGGTAGTATAGCGGTTAGAATTTTGGGGGTTCTTTTCTCCCCATAATGGCCACTATTGGGGACTGTGAATCCTTAGAGGCGGGTTCGATAATGATTGAGATTGACTCCTCATCGATAATCCCGCCCCGGGCCCTTTCTTTTCACTTTTAAGAAAATATATCTGTTTTTAATTCAAGGCTCAAAATAAATAGAAAAGAGCTTTTCGTTAATCCGATGGGAAAAAATATAAGCTAAGTGGAAAATTAAAATCAAATAATTCATTAATCCATATTAATAGATTTTTAATGTACATGTTATTTTTAAAGAAAGATGCTTGAATTGGAAGAGGATAAGCTTCGAGATTTACCTGGTTGGGAAAATCATGCCCCCGTACCTATTTGTATGGGTGGCGATTATAGAGCATTAACATTTTGTTGTAAACCTGGTTATTCACTCACATTTGGTTTTAAATGTAAAAGAGACCAAGTTTTATCTGAGTTAGGAATGTCTCATCAACAGTTTATTAAGATTAAAGAAAATTTTTCTGAAGAGCATAATTGGGATTCCGATATCGTCTGTTTTGGATCAATCTCATATTGTTGCATGCGACGCGGGGGTTGTCCCAGAAGGGATCTGGCGTTAAAACGGAGATATCCGGATATGAGCCCCGAAGAGCGCTTAAAACATTATTTTAAAAAGAAAAAGGAATTAGCAAGGAACATTCTTGAAGAGGTTAAGAGTCCAGAAGGCAAAGAAAAAATTGAGGCTTTATTGGAATTATGTTAAAAAAGCAAGCCCAACTTTATAAAATCATAATATATGACCGCACTCTATGAAAATTACCTCATTGACTCATGAAGTGGATCTTGACGGAATAGGGAGCCAAGCAATAATCAAAAGATACTTTAATATAAAAGAGAATATAAACAAGGAAGATATCCATCTTTTTTATGCCCACTATACTAATTTTAAACAGAAAATAAAAGAGATATTGGATATTAGCAATAAACCAGATATTTTTATAATAACTGATATCGGTTTTAATGAAAGCTTTATTGAACTTTTTTCTTTATTTGAAGAATCTATGAATTCAGGATGCAAAATCTATTGGTTTGATCACCATATTGTAGAAAATTCCATTGTTAAAAGACTGAGAGGTCTTCTGGAAATATATTTAAATGATGATCAGAAATGTTCGGCAGAAATTGTGAAAGATTATTATTTACCCGATGATACAATCGCTCAGAGAATTGCAAAGTTTGCTCATGACACTGATTTTGGGGATAATAACTATACAATTGCCAGTCAAATTCAATCAATTATCTCTTACAATCGAGGACAGAAATACAATAAAAATAAAAAAAGGATTGTGAACTTGCTCTCTGAAGGTAAGTTTGAAAATGAATGGTTTACGGATCAAACAAACAAATTACGCAGATGGGAACAAACCCAATATAAAAGAGCTGAAAGCAATAAAAGATCGATAGTAATTGAAAATATAGGAGAAGTATTAGTTTCTCATGCTAAAATTGGAGCAGGGAGGATTGCTAAAGTCTTAAAAAAACAAAACCCCGATAAAAAAGCCTATATCGGAATTGATACTCGGTATAATGAGTTAGTAGTCTATAGTGATGCGATTAATTGTCGAGATCTCGCAAGAACTTTCAATGGTGGAGGCCATAGAGATCGAGCGGGATTTAAATATGAAAATATTGTAAAAAATGGCACAATAAATTGCGGATTTTTAGAAAAATTAAAGTCAGAAATTCAAAAAGGAAAATATTGAACAAATAATGTCGTATAATAGGTTCTCATAAATTCTTTTCGTCGGTTTACTTGTTAATCGATTGACATTCAGATTTAATTAGGTTTTTAAAAAAATATATAATTGAGATTGAGCCTTATTTAGAAAAGAAAATAGTTCGGATCTGTAATTTGAGAAAAAGGAAAATCTTATTAAAAAAGTAATTAATTAGAGAGTAAGGAAGATCAACAATAGTGCTGAATGGGATTAAAATGATGTTAGAAATGGTCCAACCGCATCAGACTCGTGATGACATTTATATCAATAATGTTATTATACCTCACGAAAAGGTAAGAGAGAAAGATAAACGCATGGTGAAAAGAGTTCTTTTTAAGGAATTAAGTTTAGCCGAAATTGCTTATTAAATACGCGTATTATTTTTTGTGAGAGCTTTCGTTCTCTGATTTAGTCCTTGCTTATTTTAAGAGAATAAAAAAAAGGAAATTAAATATTATTATTGCGTTGGATTAATTTTTGTAAAAATCCATGGCACCACGAGAACAAGAATAAAAGCGATTATCGCATAGCGGAAGTATCTAAAAATTACTGAATTGAAAATATCTTTGAGAAATTCTAACCCGAAATATATCACGAATACAACAATTAATCCAATAATTAGGTTAATAATTTTCCATTTCATCTCTAGTCTGGACGGTTGATAATCGACATACTCGTTTTCCAATACATAACCAACAGATATTCCTAAAATTACGCCACCGACTTGCGCATATGCCCCAGTATCAGCGAAAGGTGTTGGACTAGCTAATAATTGCTCCCCTGAAGTTGGAAATAGCAAAGTTCCAAATATAAATAACACAAGGGAAGCAACAACACCTATAAGGATTTTCTGAAGCATTTCAAGAGAATTTATCCTTTTCGAGACAATTGGTTCTAAGTATATAAACGCGAGTAATACACCGATTCCTAAAATTAAACCGCCTGTAACATCTTGTACATCGTGTACTCCCAAAATCAGTCTCGAGAGAACAACCAAAAAGATTAATCCTGAAAATATAACCGGAATAAGCTTTGGTTTTGGTTTGTCATTGAACTCATATCCCACATAACCCCAGAACGTTGATGAACCCTGAGAATGACCAGAAGGAAATCCATAGCTTGTTTCTTGATATCCGCCAGGTATAGAATTCTCCGCGGGTCTTGGATCCATAAATACATCCTTTAAAAAGCTATTGATATAGACAGTAGTTAACAGAGCGAAAGTTAGATTCTTGGCATATTTCTTATCATATACAATATATATTATGGCAATAATTACGATAAAAACAAGAGTATCTCCCAAATAGGTAATCACTTTAAAAATCGATTGGATAATACTATTATCTATATATACTGCATCGACATATTTTACAAGACCTAAGCCTAGAATCGCCGTAATGATGATTATTAACTGTAGAATAATCAAGGTTTTATAGGATATTCGTTCTTCAAAATTGTAGTCTGACATTTAAAGCACCATTTAATAAGCTATATAGAAAACATTTGATGCATGTATTAATAAATATTTTTATTAAATGCTCTATAACCAAAAAGCAAAGATATTTATGAGTAAAATCAAACACAAACATTAGTGAGGTAACATTTGATTTCATATGAACTTCAACTGAAATATGTCCTACACCACCTTTTAAAAATGCTTCCTTATTAATTATTTCAAACTTCTGAGTAGTTTGCGACACTTTAATCATTTTTGGTTTAATATAATATATTTTATTAGATAAAAAAAGAAAAAGAAAGCTAAAATGGTTTAAAATCT
>SHMW01000077.1 GCA_008080735.1 Promethearchaeota archaeon | reverse complement strand
TACAATTTAAACTTGGTTTCCGATCCTCGCAAACACCTAACCGATCAAGCAAGGCAAAAGGTTACCAAATTTATCATAACCCCGCCCATAAAGTTTTCCCCTTCAAACGGGCACCCCACAAAAGAGGTAAAAAGGAAAGACAGATTAAATAAAAGTAATATCAAGCCACAAAGGTATCAAATGAGTCCCAAAAGTTTTTTAGCAATGACTCAAACTGCCTATGTGTAGTAGTACTAAATAATACCGATTCACGAAAGTGTTGAGGTCAAAAGAGATGTGCACTCCAAATGCATTCTAAGTGTTATTCTATAGATTTATTAAAAGTCGGAGATTAAAATGTCAGAAGAAAAAATTGAGAATAAATCTTTTTTGTTCACACAAAGGGATGCCGTAGCGATAATATCTATCAATAAACCCCCAATGAATCCCATGAGCCTTGAGTTTTTTAATGAGTTAGAAAATTTTGTCCCGAAACTTTCGGAAGACCAAAATGTTCGCGCCATCGTGATTACTGCTGAAGGTGAGGATAATTTCTCGGTGGGTATGGATCTTAAAGAAATTACGGGAGTGGTACGCAATATGGAGCGTATGCGAGAAATCTTAGACCAACGTTTACGGGTACTCAGTGCTATCGAGAATATGAGAAAACCAGTAATAGCCACCCTTTTTGGATATTGTCTTGGAGGGGGATTAGAACTTCCGCTTTCTTGTCATTTTCGATTAGCTGCTAAAGAAGGCGCAAAGATCGGTTTGCCCGAGCTAGATCTAGGCACGGTTCCCGCATGGGGGGGAAGCGCACGCTTAACTCGTTGTGTGGGACGATTATACTCACTTGATATGATACTCCGGGCTAAAAAGATTTCTGGCACAGAAGCATATCGGATTGGTTTAGTAAACGAAGTTGTCCCAAAAGTAGAGCTGAAGGATCGCGCTTTTGAGTTAGCAAAAGAACTTTCAGATATGCCAATGACTGCTGTTTCTGAAATGTTAAGATGCATAGTTGAATATGGAGATCAGCCATTAGAAGAAGGATTACATCAAGAACGGCAAGCTGTTCTTAAAACTATGGGCACAAAGGATAACCTAGAAGGTATAAAAGCCTTCCTTCGAAAGCGCAAACCAAAATTCAACAAATCCTGATAATTTCAGTAAGATTTCGGATAGAGAATCTCTTTAGCTGATGCCACTTTCCCATAAACTTCGTTTGCTAAATATATTAATCCATCCAATCCAATTGGTTCTTTATCTACTAATTTTTTAGATTTCCAAATTCGCAACTTTCCAAATTCATTCCTAATCTCTTCATTGTATCTTAACTGCGTTGCTCGGAGCTTATGACAGAAATCGCAATTATCCGCATATTTCTTTGGTGTTAACATATTAATATGAACTGCATCTAGGTCAATATATTTACTGGTTAAATCTCTTGCCCTTTTAATTTCTTCAAAACTCGGTTTTTCAGCAATAGTGACCAATCTAAGCGACCCAATATCGTGAATAAGCTGGCTTATCCTTTCACCTCGCTCTTCCAAATCCTGCACCATATTTACAATTTCCACCCCCAATTCTCTTCTTTTCTTCTCATCACTGAAAGGCGCAACAAATTTTCTAAACATCTTGCCTACATTTCTCATTGCCCCTTTGATAGAGTTATAGAAATTGAGAGAATATTTCAATACAATTTTAACTTGATCTTCGGGGATTTCAAACAGCGCCACCATATTTCCTGTGGGGGGAAAATCGGCGACTACGATGTCGAATTGGATTTGCTGGGTGAGATCTTCCGCATCTAGAATTTTTTGGAAAAACATTGCATTTTTAAGCGCCAAAGGAATCGAATCTGCTGTGAAGGTGGTGTCAATATATTCTTCAATTTGAGGAATGAAACCGACAATCGGCATTTGTTTCATTAGTGTCTTTAATTTATCAATTAATTCCTTAGTATATTCTTCAGCGAAAGCATTTGCATCGGGTTCAATACCCCAAAGATTCTGGGTTAATTGGGTGAGTTCATTTCCTATTTCTGTATCAAATAAATCTGATAAATTGTGTGCCATATCAAAGGAGATGATTAATATCCTTTTCTCTGGCAATAAAGTTGATAATCTCACTGCTGTGGCGGCACTAATGGAACTTTTACCAACTCCTCCTTTTCCACCGAGTACGATTATGCGTTCCATGGTTGGGTGTAGTCTTAGATACTTTTTCTTGGTTGCAACTAGTAGTTAAATATAATTTGCTAATATTTCTGATTTATTAAAACCTATTATATCAATCATAGTATTAGTTAAGGTATATAAAACCGCTATTAGAATAAAAGAAGAATTGAATGATTCAAAAATATGCTAATGAAATTTATACTCTCCACAAGCCCAGAATCATTCTAGCAAATAATTCAGCTATGTAGAATCTAACAGAGATGAGGAACCCTACTATATCTTTATCTTCGGTTAATATATTATATAAATTGACTGGATAATACTTCAATTGCTGAAAAATAGAATTCTAATATTCACTTTTCTACTTTTCTGGGATTTTTTGAAATAAATATAGAATCTCCCCAATTCAGTAGTAAATTTTAATTTCACTTTAAGAGGGTATGAGGATTTAGAATTCAGATTATTTAAAAACAGCTCATTCCAATAGTTCATGGGGATATATATGTCGCTAAGGGATTAAAAAGAACATTATATGGTGATATTACTTTTTGGATTTACATCTAAAAACTATAATCAAATTGTATAAATAGAAAAAAATTTATGTTTAGTATGATTGTTACATTTAGAACCATCAGTAGATGATGGTCATTAATCATTTATTGAAAATTAAACCATATCAAATATAAGAAAGATATTCAATTCGACGTTATTAATCATCTTTCAAATTAAATTTATTTAAGAATAGGAAAAAATTTTTAATCAATTTTAGAAAGGAAGTGATTTAAGATTAATTCAGATAATAGTAGTACGGATTTCACGACTAAATACATAATAGAAGCAAAATTTAAAGTAAAGGGTATTGTAGAGAAGTCAGACATAGTGGGGGCTATCTTCGGACAAGGATGAAAAAGATTTCCCTTTTTCTCGTCTAAACCGAAGGTCTACTGCTCGATTTAGACCTACGAGATTTACAAAAATCAGGGAGGATAGGTAGGATTGAGGTCACCAATGAATCGAAAGACGGAATCTCAAAAGGTTCAATCCGAATCCCAAGTAGTCTGACTCGAAAGGAAACAGCTTTACTCGCCGCAACTGTTGAAACAGTAACTAGAGTTGGTCCGTGCGAGGCCAAGATTAATCTCATAGAAATATCAGATGTACGAGAAAGAAAACGAAAGAAAATAATCGAACGTGCAGCGGAATTACTAAAAGAATGGGATCAGAGCTCACTTGACGCTAGTGAAATTGAGGAACAAATAGAGACTGATATTAAACTAGGAGAGATCGTGTCTTGGGGTACTGATAACTTACCAGCGGGCCCAGAGATAGAGGAGCGAGATGATTTAATCATTGTAGAAGGGAGAGCAGATGTATTAAATCTATTACGGATCGGAATCAAAAATTCAATCGCAGTCCAAGGAACAAGCGTTCCCAAATCGATCATTGCGCTTACCAAGGAAAAAAACCCCGTCACTTTTTTTGGAGATGGAGATAGGGGAGGTACTTTGATCTTGAAGGAACTTCTACAAGTTGCAGAGATCGATTACGTCGCGAGAGCCCCAGAAGGATATGAAGTAGAGGAACTCACCCGCAAACAGATGATTAAAGCATTGCAAAACAAAAAACAGATTTCAGAAGGAAAAATCTCGGAAGAGATTGAAGTTGATGTGCAAGAAACATCTGAAGAGGAATACACGGATAAGGAAAAGGTTTTACTCCGATTCCTAAAGAAACTAAAAGTGAAAAATAAAGAACAAATCGTTGAAGCAGTGAGAAATATTGGCCTGGGTCAAGCTATAGCGTTTGATAAGAAAATGAATCAACTTTTTGAAATATCTGTTGGTAAGTTATACGATAAATTGGATGAATATCACCAATCCAAATATCTCGTGATGGACGGTATTCTGACCAGTAGATTATTATCACGATTACTGAAATTTAATGTAGATTTTGTCGCATGTAAAAACAGAGAAGAGGAACTCAAAATACCCGATAAAATAACTGTCTTTTATTTCTAATTTTTAAATATTATTCATTTTCCTTTTTTTATTTTATTTGCTCGTTTTCCTTTTTGAATATGGTGGTGTTCAAAGGAATGCCTTGATTTATACTCTCATTGATTACGCAGTGTTTCTTGAATTGTTGAGTACATTTATCTACTAAATCGTCATATTCCCCCTCAACAGATACCATTATTTCACAATTAATTTCTACTAAGCTCAAATGCATACCTGAACCCGTATGTTTGAGTGTCCCATCCACCATTACCTCTAATTTTTGTGCGGGTATGTGATTTTTTTGGAGACAATATTGAAATGAAGATCCTAAACATCCTCCAATCCCAATGAGGAGATATTCGACCGAGCTGGGACCTTTATCGGTTCCGTGAAAAGATTCTGGCTCATCAATCTCGATATCGGTAAAATGGCGCGCTCTCGCTTTAAAATGGAGATTATCCATAAGATTCAAGTAAACTTTCATGAAATATTCCTTATTCTCTAAAGTTTTTAGTGGTAGAGATGTTAATAATATAGAATATTTAAGAATTTAAGCTTAAGTTTTTAAAAGAAGGTAAAAATGTAAATCAAAAATTTCAATCGGTTTGTTTAATATAGATAATAATTCTAAAAATGGAGGAAGCTTACCACTTTATTGGATTAAGCCTATAATGGAATAATAGTGAGTATCAGCTGGATTACATAGCTCAAGGCGCCTAATATTAAGAGTCCGATAATAACAATCTTGAATGTCATCATATACTCACTACGACCTGGTTTATTCGCCGTTTTTAAGACCCGCTGTATACTTCGAATGAGATTAATAAAACGCTCATAAACACTACCTTTTTCTTCTTTCTTTTTCGTGCCGTATTTTTCGTATTTAGGGTATCTATTAGACATTTTCTCTAAGTCTATGTAAAAATTAGTGTTTAAAAAACTTTTCTAACATAGATTAACGGATTTTTTGGAGTTTTTGTGGATTAAATAAATGCTTAAGTGTCCCGTAATCATTCATTTCTGATTATAATAGATTATTTTATAAAAAAATAAACGTATATATAGAATAAATAGAAAACTATAATTGTAATGGGAGGGATATTGAGAAAATGATGGTTCAATTTAATGAGATATTACGATTCATTCAAATATACATCGTGCAGCTGAGTGTGGGAGGGATCTTGTTTATACTCATGGCAATACTCATTCTAAAACGATCCACAAAAAAATTAAATCAAATAGTTGCCATGTTTTTTATTAGCATCGCATCGAGCACTATAGTGAACGTGACATATGCTCCTTTGAGAATATCCGCCTTTGTGGAATTTCTAAATATTCTTGCATATTTTCTATTCAATTGGGCAATGGTGTGTTTACTCTTGTTGAATTTACTCATCCTCAGATCGACGAAACTAATTAATTTCAAAATTCAAATTGCTATAATTGTCATTTGGACCATCATTTTGATAGGATTATTTCCTATCGGGCTCTTAGATGGAGTTCGTATCGATGAAACTACTAATTGGCGACCAGTATGGAATCTTCCTTTTTTGCTCTATGGCCTCGGAACCGGTTTTTTCTGTATGGCTATTCCAACCATATATTATTCCATTAAAGTATACAACAACCTTGAAGTGGAAAAGCTAGAAAAGCGATGGAGGCTTTTTATTGCGGGAATGGTGTTCTATTATATTATATGGGCGGGAATTTCTATCGTAAATTTCGTAGCAATTGAGATTGTTCGCACGATATGGGGTGGGATTTTGTTGTTCTCATTTTCAGCAATCTATATATTATATTATGGAATTGCGAAACAATTACAAGAATGAAATTATTAGGTTCGATTCGAGTCGCTTTATTTATGTTTGTTTACTCTCAATAGCATATCTTATTAGTAGAGTAGAATATACGTGAGTGGAGCAAACCTATTCTTCTAAAATATTTGTGATAAACAAGTCGGGATCAAAGGGCTCCAAGTCCTCGTATTTTTGCCCAGTCCCAACGAATATAATTGGTTTTTTTGTTTCATGTGAAACTGATAATGCCGCTCCTCCCTTTGCATCGGCATCTAGCTTCGTCAATATGGTTGCATCGATACCTACATATTTATTAAATTCCTGTGCTTGAAAGAGCGCGTCATTACCTGCGAGCGAATCACCTACGAATATTTTTAAATCCGGACGGGCAATACGACAAATCTTTTCTATTTCTCTCATTAGATTTTTATCTGTCACTTGTCGTCCTGCTGTATCAACTAATACCACATCAATCTGTTTCGCGGTGGCATGATCAACCGCGTCATAGGCAACAGATGCGGGGTCTGATTTATATTGATTTTTAATCACGCGTACTCCCACATTATCCATATGATGGCTTAATTGCTCGATTGCCCCTGCTCGGAACGTGTCTGAGGCGGCAGCTACTACACTATAACCCTCTTTTTTAAGGAAATGAGCAACTTTTGCCATTGTGGTAGTTTTTCCCGTTCCGTTTACTCCCAAAAATACAATAACATAAGGTCCTCCCGTAATTCGTTTTTGTTCTATTTGTTCTAGCAGATTTATTTCTTGGTCAGGTGTAAGGATGTCGGTGATCACTTCTTCCAATGTTTCTTCTAACAGTTTACTTGTAGAAGTTAATCTACCCACTTCTTCTCCTCTGAAAGAGTCGATGATGCTTTCACATATCGCATCTGCGGTTTCCATCGCAACATCATTACTTATCAACAAAATATTGAGGTCCTTTATGGTATCTTCTAATTTCTCCTCAGTTAACGTTTTATTCACAAACGTAGAAAAAGCATTCTTTAGTTTATCAAGCATTCTAAACTCCTGGCAATAAAAAATTTAAGTGCATAAAATTAGAAATAGAAATTTATGATTGTGGCGGTTGCTGCCTTAATTGGGATTGAGACAACCCTTGTCTGAATACTTGCGAAATTCCTTGAAGATTTGCCTCGATCTTGTCAATTTGCTCATTTAAGAACTCTATCTGATCTCGATGCTGCTCAATTAACTTTTCGATGAATTCTTTTGAACGATCCAAATTTTTTTCAATCACAATGTCATCGCTGACGGATAAAAGTACCTTGTCCGGATTCACAATATTGGCTCGCAAATTAATCATCCCACCTACGGGAAGTAAAATCTCTTCACCATCCTCTACCTCATGCAGATTCTCAATTGTCTTTCGTGTGTTTATCAAATTATTTAAGGAGGCCTGAATAATATCAAGATTTTGTTCATACATACCTTTTTGTTCTCGCAAATGCTGGAATTGATATGCAAGCTGTTGGGAATTCTGAGTATTTTCCATTTTATATCATCTCGTCTTATATTTTATTCGGAACTTTCCTGTGAAAGCTCCTTTATTAGATAATTCTCGCACTCATCAACGCTAATTTCTTTTATCTCTTCAATATTCACTTGACGTCGAAAGAGCCCGATTGAGGTGATCTGTGATAACGCTTTTTCAAGTGCGTCTTCCGGTTTTAATGCGCGAAGTTCTTTACGGAAGAGATATTTTTTATGCCCTTTCCAGTATGTACCGGTTATTCTAAAGATTTTTATTTCCGACATATCGATTCATCTAAATAATATCTATAGTAAATTCAATACTTATCTCTATTAATTATTTAAAAAATAATAAATTTTGGCTTTATGAGATATTTACAAAATGCGAACCCTCTCTTAATTGGGAGATTTTTCACCCCTCATAAGTTATAATTTATTACTCAGCTCTCTTTACGACCTTAATATGAGGATTATAGCTAGCTTAACACGGAGAGGTTATGATCATTTTCCTAAAATGATGGACACAAGTGACTTAAATGCATGATTTACATTATCTCCCTCTTTTGCACTTGTCTCGATTAACTCGATGGCATTGATGCTGTCTGCGAATTTTTGCCCTTCCTCACGATGTATCTGTTTTTGATCTTGTAAATCGTTTTTATTACCTATAAGGATAAATTTCATGTTATCTTGGGAATATTGGGTTAAATCTTTTAACCACTTTTTCTTGATGTTAGTAAGGGAATTCGGACGCGTCACATCATAGATGAGAAAGACTCCCTTGCATCCTTGGAAAAACATTTTTCTCGTAAAATCATATTTCTCCTGGCCTGCTATGTCCCAAATGACCAGACGCACTTTCCTCCCCGAACTTTTCATTTCAATATCCTTTGTCATGATGTTTACGCCTAAAGTGGGACGATAATCCTTCTCGAATATCTTATCAATATACCTATTAACCAGACTTGTCTTTCCGACGCCAGGATCGCCCAATAACGAGACTTTTAAAATGATCTGCGGTTCTTTCATAGACTTATTTATAACTAAAGATGATTGATAGATTAACACAAATAGAAATTTTTAAATTTTCGCATACGAATCTTCTAATCTTAGGTATAAGAAGACTAAAAGAGGACACTCTAATTAGTTTCCCATATTAAATTTGCAGCACAGAAGTTAAACGCATCAGCTCAGGACCAGTGCTTAATTTGCCGAATACTCCACCAGAATCATTTACCGCAGCCCCACCACTAAGATATGGGACTCCTCGGTTAATCGTGCTCACATCAGTTTCGACCTTGAGCACGGAAGATATATAATCTATCTCGTCATTCGTCGCTAAGGGGTGGACTAAACATCCTTTATTATTCGCAATGCCTATGGACCCTGGCAAATAACTACCTGCAAAATCGAACACTTGGGTTTCCACATTTAATACTTGTTCGATTTCCTCTTGATACGGACGTAAGAGAGAACTAATAATCGCACCCTTATCATTACAAAGGATTAGGTTACCGTATGCGTTATCAATTGATTTTAATACACTAATTTCTGTGGAATTTTGGCTACTGAGGAGATTTTCTTTAAGGTTTGAGAGCTCATCATCTCTAAGGATATGTGGCAAGATGATACCAAATTTATTGCTGGTGGAATAAACCCCCACCAATTTGGAATTATTTACAGTGAAGGCATAAAAGTCAACCTGAAAGACATCCTGTAATTTCTTTAGATCGGACTTATTGATGCTGGGTGGATACAACACATAGGAATTCGTCACCTCTAAATAGACCCCTACAAGACTCCTGCCAAAAAGATCAGTCCTCAGTATTGTCATTTCAGTCTGTGATGAACCCATTAATTTAATTTTCAAAAAGAAGTAAATTTTAAATTAAGTAAAAATAATAGATTTAAGCTAAATAGACTACAGCAAGGCCATTTATATCTTTGGTAATACGCACTCTCAATTTCCTTGGCGGTTTTTGGATTCCACGGCTCCAGACCTTTTCATTTACCTCTTGAGAGATAACAAGATACTCGGGCTTCATGTGGCGTTGTGTAAACTCCCTAAGATATCGAATCGATTTTTTAGCCCATTTCGTTCGCGGTCCTCTTCGAGCTTTTTTGAGGGGAACCGTATAAATCCTCTCATCGATGATTTCTTCCTCTGGAATTCGCTCTTCTTCCACGATTTCTTCTTCGGGAACAATTTCTTCTTCGAAAAGCTCTTCTACTTCCTCCTCCGCGCTAATCTCTTCTAAGCTAAATTCCTCGATCTCTTCGATTTCAGCCTCTTCTTCTTCAATCTCCTCTAGTCCCTCACCCTCTTCGGCGAGTTCTTCTTCCAAATCATCTAAACTTATTTCTTTTCGTTTTTTCGCCATAATATCACATTAATACGTTGTTATTGATTAATCCACTTTCAATTTATTGTTTCTCCATTCCCGTCTGCTATGGGGACTTGTCCGTACTTTTCCGCCGGTTTTCATAATTACCCAGCTTGGGATGGATCGATTTTGGCGCAGTTTCTTTCCTCTTCGTATTTTAGAGGGATAATCTTTATTTCGTGCCATTTTTTTCACTATTTATAATTTTTTAATTCTAAAATCTTTTTTCTTATTTGAATCGGTAATTTTTTGCAAGAGCTTTTTAAACTCTCTATCAGACATTTCCCCTCGGATCCGTCCTGCTCTATACAATTGGATAAGTTGTAATTCTATTTGTTGAGCGAACTGAGGTTTAACCATTCTGATGTTTTCTAATCGCTGACGACCTTTTGGTGACAAGATTTTTCTCATAATTTGATATTTTTGTTCCTCGAATGCTTGCTGCTGTTCTTCAGCCATCTGGTTTTGCATTGCCTGTTGTTTTAATTGCTCAAGCTTTTTCTGGCGAAGTTCTTCTAATTGTTCTTCATCACTCATAGTAAATCACAAATAGATGTAATTACTTTATTATTTATTTTTTATCCTTAAAATTTCATAAGCTGTGCGTTCTAAAAAGCTCACTCCTTCCGGTGTGCATAGTCGTCCTTCTTTTTCTTTCTGTATAAGGAGGTCAGCTTCTTCTAACTGCTGAAGTATTAAGCGAATAATTTTTCCGGAACCTCTCGCGCTTTTAGATTTTCCTTGTTTATCTCTATAGCGTCCACCATAATGTTTTCGTAACTTATTGACTCCGATCGGTCCAAATTTTCGCACTTTTCGCAATATGGAGGCTGCTCTGACATACCAGAAGTTTTCGTGATCGACTGGGGCAATTTCTTTAAAATAGGCCGTTTTCCAGTATTCGCTTCCTTCTGGAGGTTGAATGGACGGATATTCCTTTAATTTCTCCGCTACTTCTCCAATGAACTTATTAGGTTTAACCGTATAAATTGACATCGTTAAATTTTTTTTACTTATCGTTCTTTTATATCTATAAAAATCGTATATAAATTAAAAATTTTATTGTAGAATCGATGAAGGCTGATTTCAATGGATGCTAAAGAGAAATTTAAGGATGTTCTCCTAAATAAGCCACATACAATTTTAGGTAAAAAAGGAATCGAAGAGAACGCAGGTTTTGTCCAACATGTAAAAACTCTATTAAAGGCCCATAAGATTGTCAAAATCAAGATCTTAAAAAACGCTCTTCATTCTATGAAAATCGACGAGCTTGCGGACACCATTGCTCATAAGACTGATTCTTATTTAGTAGATTCACGAGGTCGAACCATTATTCTCTCAAAGACTCCTATTGACGTGAAATAGGAATGATCTAAACACTGATAGACAAATATTATGACTAATTTTAAAAAAGTTGCGAGAGAAATCGCAAAAACTCGAATGCTATTTCTATTTAATCTGGCGGAAAAAACATTTCTAAAAGATAAAATCCTCGCAAATCGATATGCGGATTTGGCCAGAAGATATGCCCAACGAGCAAAAGTAAAAATACCAAAAAAATGGAAACGCAGAATTTGTCATCAGTGTAAGACTTTCTTGTATCCGGGGAAAAATTGCCGGATTCGGCTTCAATCCAGGAAAGGAAAAGGCTCGCATATTACTCTTACATGTTTGGATTGCGGCCACACAACGCGTTATTATATTCATATATCTTAATGACTAAAAATATATAATTATAGAAATCTTAGTTATTTCATCAGTTATGACGCTAACTATTTTCCTCGTTGAGTGTGGGTTAGAACTAATCCCGAAAAAGATCAGGAGGCATCCCGCAGTGCGAAGGAATCTTTCTATGAAAAACTATTACACTCAATTATTAGATAATGCTCTTCACCATTCCGCGATGAAAAATCTTAAAAATCAACGTAAACGCGGTAGACCAGATATAGTCCATTTGTGTTTACTTAATGCTCTTGGCTCTCCTTTAAATAAAATAGGACAATTAAAGATTTTTGTCCATACCCTTCACGATCGATTGTTTGAAATCAATCCAAACATTCGAATTACAAAGAATTTTAATAGATTTAAAGGGTTAATGGCAAAACTGCTAATTGACAACGGAATCAAGGTAGATGGAAAATATCTCATCGCACCTATCAAAAAATCATTACAAGCCAAGCTGCAGGAGATTGAGGATGCCCAAGCGATTATACTCTCCGAAGATGGACATCTTATCTCATCCTATACTGATTTATATAAAAATGGACTTTCTAATGATTATGTTCTCTTCATCGGTGGATTTCAAAAAGCTCATTTTTCAGATAAAATTACTTCTCTTACAGCTAATAAAATATCTCTCTTTAAGGAATCTCTCTTTGCCTGGATTGTGGTAAGTAAGGTAATTACATTCTATGAAATAATGGCTGAGCTCTTTTAATTTATTATTCTCCACAATTAGAGAAAAGACACTATTTTCTGGATACTCTCATCTTTTTTCGAATTGCATTCCAAAATAAATTTACTTTTAGAATAGAGTCTCTCTCATCGAGATTTAATAAACTATAACTAAAAGGTATAAAAACTCATTAGGGATATTGTGATCAAAGAAAACATCTTAAAAAATTATGACAACCAAAGAAGAATTAATTGACATGTTCAATAAGGCACTCACATTAGAACACCAAGCCCGGATTCAGTATATGACCCACGCTCAACAAATCAGTGGGCCAAATGCAGAACCGATCATTGAGAGATTGGAAGAATTGGCGTCTGATGAAGAAGCTCACGAGGTAAAATTTCGAGAAATTATAGCGGGTTATCTCGGTGGTATTCCAACAATGGAAATGTCTGATCCACATTCCGCTAAAGGCTTGGCTGATATATTAGATACTAATTTACACGATGAGAAGACGGCTATTGATTATTACATGGAAATTTATGACGAAGTAAGGCAGATGAGAGAAGAATTAAAATATTCATGGTTCCAAATAATCCATAAACTTAGGGAGATCATTGCCGACGAGAATGAACATGTCATGGAATTAAATACCTTAAAATAAAATTAAGTAATCAATACACCTTTTTTTTCTTATTCTCTTTCTATAGAGATTCCAAACGGAAATCATAAAAGCATACAAAATAATCATTACGGTTTTTTTATCTTTCCTGTTTATTAGAAAATCTATGTTTTTGCATCATATATAATCATAGGAACTAAAAGGATAAATAATGTTGAGCTAATAAGTAAATTCGGATGAGAAAATGATAAATAGGACAGTATCCCAAGGATTAAGGAAGAGAGAAGAACAACAAGTAATTCCAAATTCACCCACTTACTTTTTTTCATTGCAAACAAATAATAACCGTTAAGTACATAAAGACTGCCGAAGATAAGGACGTATAGAATCATTATTATGTTTGGATCGGGCGGCCAGCCAATCCATGTTAATACATTAAAAAGTAAACTGATGCCGAGCCCACGGATCAGTACCACACAAAAATAACGTACTTTTTCATGAAACCCCATTTGGGCGATCCTGGTTTTAAAGCTCAACAAAAAGGAAAAATTAATTATGTTAATGCCCACCAGAATTACTAAGATTGGATAAATATAGTCGCGATCTCGTGGAGAATTAATCACTAATTGAGTGATAAGCATCAGTAAATTAAGAAAGGAAACCGTTGTCGACATCATGATAACATTCTCTTTTTCTTTATAGGTGTTTTGCATAAGCTGGATAAGGAGCAATATAGAAAGTGGAAGGAAAAACCCCGTAAAGATGAAGAGCGTGACACATAATTCAACTAATCCAACAGCAAGGATCCCCGTGATTAAATGAAGAGTTCCCGAAATCATCATAAAAAGGCTAGGAATGCCCAACCAAATTTTATCTTTCATCTATTAAACCTTTTCTAAACCTTTAATTAAAGTTATTTTTCGTATATATAAGATTTTCTTCTGAGAAAAGCAACAAAAATAAAAGAAATGATTATTTAAAGATCATATCTTTTTGATCAATACATCTGAGATCTCTAACCCTCGATGCGCCGTTAGTCTAGCGGTAGGATGTTGGCCTTCCAAGCCAATGACCCGGGTTCGATTCCCGGACGGCGCACTCAATTCTCTTATCCTTGCCTAAGATTTCCTTTACCATTCGTTTTAACAGATTTGATCTCATCTTAGTAATTATAATCAATAAAAATATAATATTAGATTATCACTAGCAAAATGAAAAAACGCCCAATTAATTAAACTTCATCAACCAACTTTCGCCATGAATTACCTATTTTTCATGCTACAATCTCGGGGCGTTTTTTCACCTTTTTTTAATGATATACCTATTTATGATATGATTTTAAACTAGTTTTCATCTCCAAAATCATTTAAATGTCTTTTGAATTATACTCTGTAAGGATGGTTACCTATATTTATAAAGAATTCAAAACAGCGATAAATAAATTAAAGTATCCCGATTCATGGTTTTGGGCTAGATATACCGCGAATCCTTATTCTGGATGTGAGCATGTATGTATATATTGTGATGCGAGAAGTCAGCGATATTATCTTACCCAAAATTTTGAAGATGAAATTATTATAAAAGACAAATTTGCGAAAAAATTAGAAGCCACAATTAAAAATTCACGCTCACTTTTGAGAGATGTGATTGGTCCTGGTGGTATTTGTGATGCATATCAGCCCGTCGAGAAGAAAGTGAAAAATACTCGCAAATTACTGAAGATCCTTATGAAATTTAGATTTCCGGTAAACTTGGCCACAAAATCCGATCTCGTCACAAGAGATATAGATTTATTCAAGCAGATTGCAAAGGATACGTGGTGTACCATTGGATTCTCTGTCTCTACGATGGATGAGGAGATTGCTAGCTTATTGGAACCCAGGTCTTCCCCTCCTCAAGCACGTATGAGAGCTTTAAAAGAAATAAAGCAAAAAGCCCCGGAAATTCAAGTAGGGACGTATTTTATGCCCATTGTTCCCTATCTGGAGGATAATTATGACCAAATCGAAGAGGTGATTAAAGAATCAAAGAACGCGGGGGCTAAATTTGTCTTATTTGCGCCCGGATTGACCATGAGAGATGTGCAACAAGAATTTTTTATTACCAAATTACGTAAAAGTAAATATCGCGATATCGTCAAACCATTATTGAAGCTTTATGGTAATAATTCTGAAAAGAATGAGCTCTATAAATATTTGAATCAAATGAACTTAAAAATATATAATTTATGTCAAAAATATGGATTAAAAACCAGGGTAAAACGCTGGATCCCGTCTGACTATCGCAAATGGAATTATATCATCGCCGAAGTGCTTTTAAATGAAGAATATAAAAATACCATCCTCGGTTCTTCAAATAATAAGATGAAATGGGCGGGGCTTTCCATTAATAATTTAGATGAGTCAATTATCAACTATTTTAAACGCGGAGAGCTTAAACGGCTCAGAAATTTTAGTAATGAGATTATCGAATTTGTAAAACCTTATTTGAAAAGGGGAGAAAAAGATCGAGATAAAAAAACATTGGACAGATTTTTATGAATAAAATACATAAGATCACGCGTGAAATTAGAAACCTTCTTAAGGAGGAGGTCCCAGTAAGAAACAATAAAAATGCAGAGTGGGAGAAAAGGATATTAAACTCATCCGATCCCGCGTTTCTCAGTTACGGTTTGAGAGTTCCACAGCTCGATTCGGTTGCACTTTCTATTACAAATCAATATGAAATTTCATATGAAGAGGCTTTGCAGATTTTCAAAATTCTTATCAATACTCATATTCACGACGAAAAAATGGTTACCATTAGCTTTATAAGCCGATTCAAAAAAAATTTTGATGAAATGATTATTGATGCGTATTATAATGCCTTAAAAAACTATTGTAATACTTGGGCTTTTTGCGACAGCAGTATGATTAAAGTTTTGGGTCCATATTTAGCAAAAAAGGAAAATTCTGCGCTTGCCAAAAAAATTATTAAAGCTTGGGCATCATCTGAACATCTATGGATTAAGAGGGCATCAATGGTAATCTTTCTCAAAAGAGCGATGTTACATAAGAATTTTAATGAGGATTTTCTCTTTAAATTGGCTGAAGATTTGAGAGACGATCCAGAAGAGTATATCCAAAAGGCAATCGGTTGGATGTTAAAAACATGTTTAAAATATAAACCCGATATGGTTTTTAAATATCTAATGGAGAATAGAATGTATTTTTCCCGATCTACCTTACGTACTGCGTGCGAAAAAATTTCAGCAGAAATGAAAAATAAAATTTTAAAGTTATGAAACATCAAAATTTTCAGACTTTTTTTGGATATAAACCCACAAATTTTTTCACAGAATAAAATTTTAGAGCCTTAGAATTGGTTCTTCTTTATAGACTAAAAAAATTTATAATTGATTCTTGATTCTAATAGTTATCTTATTAAGGAAAAAACACGATCCTTATGGATACCAAGTAAGAAAACACAATGTTGCCAAGGTGGCGTAGATTTTCCCCACTTTCTGGGAAAAACGAAACCCGGGAACGCACCAGACTGAAGATCTGGGTATCGAGGGTTCAAATCCCTCTCTTGGCATTTAATATTTTCATTTAATCGTACTAATTCTTATTAGATTTAAAAGATCTCCCTACTGTAAACATCCTTTAATTAATATTACATATCGAAATTGCGTCTATGGTCGTTGATGATGAATTTTTGGAATGCTTCATTCTCATCATTAATAAATTCCCAAAAATCTTCATAGATTTCTTCCAAACTTCGTTCTCTATACTTATCAAAAGGGGAAACGGGCTCTTTAGGTATTGGTTGAGGAACTGGATCAGGTTCTTGTGGTCCCACTTCTTGCTTATGTGGCTGATTTTTCTTCAGAACCTCTTGGTTTCTCATTTTGGATTGTTGGTTTTTCGTAAATCGTTCTGGATAATATTCTAGATAATTACCCTCACAGATTAGGTGTTTAAATAATTCCATATCCGATTTGATATGTCTACTTTTACGGTGTCGCTTCGGGATATTCTCAGAGCGAGGTGTGAACTCAAAATCGACTTTTTGATATCCCCTAATATTATAGTTTTTATCAATAAATGCTTGAAAATGATGCGCGCAGATGAGCCCTTTTGGAATGGAGATGGTGGTAAGATTCTTATTTTCGTCAACCACGGATTTTGGAAATCGTAATTCTTTTTTAGTCTTACAAATAGGGCATATGAACGTGATAAATAATGAATCTATCAGATCATTGACATTTACACACTTATCAATATTGCTTACGGTCATTTTCCTTCTAATCATAATGTATAGATCTGAGAATAAAAACCCCAAACTTCTTTTTAAATATCAAAAATTTTATACGAAGGGTTAAGAAAAAAAGGAATTTTACTGTAATTCTCCATCTGAATATATGCGATTAAAGTTATCCTCTGACAAATTGAAATGAACATCCAAAGAGGGAAATGAGGAGGATTCGAGAGTGAGAGTATGTTTACCTTCAGTGAGTTTATTGAGGGTTTTTTCACCCACTTTCAATACAATATCGATCTTATCTCCTAATCCAATCGTTCTTCCCCCAAATTTACCTTCAACTAAGTCATTAAATGAGAGTTTCTGGTCTTTATGATACAGTGAGAAATGTTCTATCAGAGATTTTTCGCTTTTTAGATTTTTTGGCAAATTAATTTGTTCCTCGTCAAGATATAAAGTAAGAAAACTTGAAAAATCTAGATTTTCTGAGTCCATTTCCCCACCGATCATATCCTCGATATCCAATTCTTCGGGAATTTCAATGGGAATTACCACATTTACCGCTCTTATTAAGATCGAATCAGTATTTCCATCTTCGCTGGTATCTACAGTATAAACACACTTATTTGGAGGAAATATTTTTTTAATGAGGACCTTAAAGGAAGATAAATCGAATTCCATACTGTTTTTAAACCTTGCTGAATCTTAAACTTTTTTATGATAATATATTTCTTCCTTTTTATGGGTTTGTGATGATCTTAATACATTGTCGCCCCTTCATTAATTCAAATCCTTTTGTCAAAAGCTCAGACAGCTCAATTTGATGCGTTATAAGCTTTTCAATCTCAATAATTTCATTAGCAATTAATTCAATCGCGTCTAAAAAGTCGCAAGCTGTGCTTATATAAGAACCTAATATTTGTCTTTGATATCGGACAATATCATTCGGTCGTATATGGGCAATTGCTCGATCATCTTGTCCAAAACACACTAACCTCGCTCCATGAGCCCAAATTTTTTGTGCCATTTCAAAAGTATCACTGATACCAACCGCATCTATAATGACATTTGCTCCTCTCCGATTCGTAATTTTTTCTATTTCCCCTTTTACATTTCGTTCTGTGGGATTAATGATATAGTCTGCTCCAAGTTCCAGCGCTTTCTGAGCTCTCCACTCATCAGGTTCTATACAAATTAAATTTTTTAATGGATGGGGCCTAATAATCGTTTCAATAATCAATCCCATTGATCCCGCGCCGATTATTACCACATTATCAGATTCCCGGACATCCGCAATATTATGACAGTGAATCGCACACGAAAGCGGTTCAATTAATGCAGCCGAGTCTAAATCCATTTCTTTTGGAATGGTAAATATACTATTTCTGGGCACGACGCAATAATTCGCAAACCCTCCATTTTGAAATATGCCAAATGTGGTTCCAGTAGCAAGATGGGAACACAAATTCGGAAGCCCCCTTCGGCACGCTTCGCAAAAACCGCATTTCTCGTTGGGATCTACGATTACTTTATCTCCGATGATGAGATCTTTTACTTGGTTCCCCACGTCCCTGACAATTCCGGAAAATTCGTGCCCCAATATCGTATTATCATTTGCGGGATGTCCACCCTCTAAAATCTTTAAATCTGTACCACAAATACCGCATGCTTTTACCTCAATTAAAATCTGATTATCTTCTTCAATTTCTGGTTTAGGCACCTCTTCAAGCTTAACTTTACCAGTGTCTTTTCCCTTATCCTTATGAAAGACTGCAGCTAACATTTTTTCCATAAAACTTCTACTCGTCGTATATACAAAAATTTTGATTTAGTGTTTCCCGATAGGAAATAGTAAAGATCCATCTTTAAAAATGTTAATAGTCCATTAGCAAATAACATTTAATTACTATAGAAGCAATAAATAATTATTCAATATTTATAATGTGAAAAAAAAATTAGGAAATTGAATTAATATGTCAGAAAAAGAAGTTCAAGTCTATGGGTACCGATGGATTATTTTACTTTTATTTATGTTTAGCAATATTACTATGCAAATTCTCTGGATTTCTTATGGTGCCGTGACGATAGAAGCTACAACATTTTATGGTGTAGATGAAATATCGATTTTGCTTCTTTCACTAATTTTTATGATTGTATATATACCCGTAAATTTTTTAGCATCATGGGTTATAGACAAATATAATTTGAGAATAGGAGCAGGTATCGGAGCAATATTGGCGGGTGTGTTCGGATTTTTAAGATTTCTAGCCGGACGCAATTATGAATTTGCCTTGATATTTCAAATTGGAATTGCCATTGGACAACCATTTATATTGAATAGTATTACAAAATTATCAGCAAATTGGTTTCCTGAATCTGAAAGAACTACAGCAACGGGATTATCCCTAATATCACAATTTATTGGAATCGCATTGGGATTATTCATTACTCCCATGCTTCTTGTGGGGACTGATCTTTCTATAATGTTATTAACATATGGAGTTTTATCATTAGTTTCTGGGATTCTATTTGTGGTATTTGTTAAAGCAGAACCACCTACTCCTCCGTCTAAAAGAGCAACAGTAGAAAAAGTATTTATGTTCGATGGAATTAAAAAAATTTTTACTAATAAATATTTCTTGATTCTGGTCGTTCTGTTTTTCGTAGGATTAGGAGCATTCAATATGATCACGACTTATATTGAGCTTATATTAGCTCCTCGTGGATATAATGCTCTTGATGCGGGATTAATAGGGGCTATAATGCTTTTAGGGGGAATTATAGGTTGTGTGGTAATGTCTGCTCTCTCTGATAAATATAAAAAACGAAAAATATTGATTTTAACCTCCGTGTCAGTCACTACGGTCTCTCTGGCAATATTGTCCTTTACTGCGGATGAGTTGTTATTATATATGTTTGGATTCTTATTGGGATTTGGAATCTTATCCGCAGGACCAGTTGCATTGGAATATGCTGTTGAAATAACTGCTCCAGTCCCAGAAGCCACTTCGAATGGAGCATTAATGATGGTAGGACAAATTGGAGGTATAATTTTTATATTAGGATTAGTTGACTTTACTACTCCAACTGGAGATTATCTACCAGCTTTAATCTTTCTTACATCTATAGCATTTGTTTTGGTGATCTTATCTTTATTGTTAAAGGAGACTGATACAAAAAATAATTAGAGAAAGAAAAAAATTCAAATTTATTTCTTTTTTTTTCTTAATTTTTTAGAAGTATCTGAGTGTAAATTTCGATAATCATATCAATAATCATTCTTCCTAATTCCTTATAAGGTTTTATTCTTCCATTATCTAATTTCCGT
>SHMW01000076.1 GCA_008080735.1 Promethearchaeota archaeon | reverse complement strand
ATATCTTGAGTGCTGTACTCTTCTTTCACATTATCATCATTTTCCGTCAATAATCATCACTCACCGAATTCATGTTTACTTTTCCTTTTTTCATCACGTGATAGGAACATCTAAAAAAGTTAATTTATTTGTTTTTAATAAATTAATTATATTAGGTTAATTTAAATTCAAGTGTTCGATTATAGATTTAACAAGAAGACTTTATCCGATCCATGATTAATCCGAGAAAAATCCTACGTAAGTGATAAACCATCATAAATTATGTGAATGTCCTCAGTAAGGACGGTAAATCCTTAGTATTTAGAAATTATAGTGATTCCGAGATAGATCGAGATCTATTAGCTGGCTTTTTAAGTGCCTTTTCTGGGTTTATTAAAGAAATAAGCCAATCCGATATAAAGAGCACGGCAACTGAAGATTTCAAATATTATTATACAATTATTAATAATATTATCATTGTCGTGTGTACGGATTTAGAAGAAGAAGATGCGGTAATCAACACTAAAATAAGCTCAATTAGAGCCAGATTTGTAGAGAAATACGGAGAGATGATCGAGGATGGGAGCTGGGCAGGAAACCGATCGCTTTTTCTAGACTTTGAGAAGGATTTAGACAATATCATTTTGGGGTCAATTAAAGTGAGTATTATTGGATTTGGCGGAGTTGGAAAGACTACACTTCTCCACCTCATTTGTGGTAAGGAAATTGATCTTGAATATGTGCCAACGGTAAATGCGGACATCAGTTCCTATGACGGAAAAGGGATAAAAACTAACAGAAACGTTATATTTTGGGATTTTGCAGGTCAATCACAGTTTAGAAGTCTGTGGAAAAACCTCCTAGAGGGTACTGACATTACGCTCTTGGTAACAGACTCGACATTTGAAAATGTCAACTCGACAAAAAGCATAATCCAAGACCTTCTCGATAAATATTATAAAGACACATTCGTGATCGGAGTAGCAAATAAGCAAGATTTACCAAATCGTTTGACTCCTGAATTTTGTGAAAAAATTCTATCCGAAGGTGGAAGACAAATTACCACTCATGGGATGATAGCCATCAATGAAAACTATCGGGAAAAAATTCATGCAATTCTTAATGATGCGATTGATCAAATAGAAAAAAAGAAATTTAATGATTCCTAAATTCGAATTTACTATAAACCTACCTATATTTCTTTTGAAAGATTATTTAAAATATTACACAAGAAAGGTTTTATTTCTCATTTAACTATTTGTAATATTCATAATATCTTCTTACACAATTATTAAAGGAAAAAAAGTGATTGATAATATAGATTTTGAAGTGGAGAGTATTCAATTCAAACAAATTGACGGCAATATCAAGGTTATCGAATTACCAGAATTGAGCGAGGAGGAAAAAAGTATTATTGATCCAATGGTAGCCCCTACTTCTGGATTGAGAATTCAAATTTATGATATTGATAAATCAAGTCAAGGTACTACCTATTCACTTACACGCGGTAAATTATTCTTGTTTCTCCGAGTATTTAAGGCTATTAGTTTGAAATTCAAGGAAATGGATGAGCATAAAAACTTAAATGTGTTAATTGTGACTGATGATCGCCCGAGCAGCGAAATATTGCTGAACTATTCATCTCAAATTTTCGCATATCAAGGATATGAAATCTATCATCAAAAAGATGAAGCGGGGAAGTCAAGAGTATCATCTCCCTATGGGGCGGCCTCAGTAGCTTTATATGAAGAAATAGACCTCATTATCGTGCTTACCGCAAGTCATAATGATCTCTCTTGGAACGGTATTAAGTTCTATATAGATTATCCCATCCCCATTTCCGGAGACCTTTTCAAAGATGTTTCAAAAAAGGCTCTTAAGATAAACCAGATAGAACTGCAAACAGATTATACTCTAAAGTTTACCGACGCGATTCAAAAGAACAATGATTATGTACGTGAACTATTATCAAAGATCATCGATATTCGAAGCCTTGAAGGAGAGAATATTGTCGTATGGCCTTATTTAGGAAAAGCTGAAGGAATCATAAAACTCTATAGAGATTACGGTGCTAATGTACATTTAATTGAGGAAAATCTTAACCCTCCAAACCCAATAAAGGTTGTGAAAGAACAAAAACTTCAACGAATTATGAAGGAAACAGATTCAAACCTTGCGCTTTTACTCGACGCGGATAGGGACAGAATCGCGCTTTATGTAAAGCAGAATGGGGAATTCTCTTATTATATCCCAAATGAGATTTATTCTGCGACTCATAATATTTTAGCAAAAGAGTTTAAACAAAAGATAATTAATGTACGCACAATCCCTTCCGATTTACGAGGCGATCACACCAGTTTTTTAAATGTGCTGACGGGCGTGGGTTATAAACATCTTGGAGTAATATTGTATTTTCTATTCGGTGTGGAGGTAGATCAATCTAAAATCGATTCCGCAATTCTCTATATGGAAGGAAATGGAAATCAATTAATTCAAATAAAAGAACCCACTCCTCTAAAGAATGAAATAATAAAAAAAATGGAGGCGGAAGGATTAGAAAACGCTCGGTTCATTGTAGTTATGTGGGAAGAATCTGGTGGACACACACTTAACATATTGAATGTTCAAAAGAAGAAAAACACCCAAAACTATGAATTTAGCACACCCCTCCCATTAATTGCAGATAAATATATCGTTCCCGCGTTAGTATTGGTGACGGAGCTTCTTAGTAGAGGGTATATAATAAAAAATGCAATTGACTGGTCCATCAAAGGAATAAATCAGACTATAGAGGCGACCGATCGGGAAAAGTTAGCAATTATGGAGAACTTCGAGAAGGAAGATGGGAAAGATATAGCGATTGGGGAGAAAACATATCATATTACAGCCTTATATGATAATAACGAAAACATCGAAATATATAAATTGAAAAGTGAAGACTCCACATTATATTTCCGTCCATCAGGTACAGGTCCAGAGGTGAGATTTTATATCTTCGGAGACAGAGACACATATCTTGAGGAAATAAAAAAAGTAAAAAAATACGTAAAAAAACACTATGTCTAACTAAAATGTGAGAATTAAAAAAATTATTCTTCTTTTTGCTTTGCTCCGGGGATCAGTATCTTATCATTTTCCAACCGAAGGAGATTTTTTTCTTGTAGAGATTTCATTGTTTGTAAGACTTTCTGCTCATCCCATTCAAGTTCTTCAAGAACCATTTGTTTGGACATTGGTTTTTTATCGATGAGAAAATGGATGAAATCCTTCTGTTCCTCGTTCAATTCCAGTTTATTGAAAGCATAAAATGTGGTATCCCCGATTTCTATAATCCTATTAATCATCTGGAGAGAGTTGAGCTCATTTAGGACTGTTCTGACCATATCTCCGGTAATTCGCTCATCTTTTTTAAGAATATATTCGTTAATTTTTTCAAACTGCACAAAACCCCCATTTACCATAGAGTATTTTTCATCATAATTTAGAATAAAACTAGAGATCAAATCATCCAAATCTTGTGTACCATCACCCATCTCGCCGATACCCAATGAAAGATCGGATATTTCCTCCTCCTCATTCTTTTCCTCCTTTAGATTTTCTTGTCTGGACGTTTTTAACTCTTGATCTAATGCTTCCATTGCGCTTATTAAGGAGTCTTTATCTTTAATGTCTTGGATGTTTTCTTCAAATTCTGGCTCATCTTCGATTTTTGTTCCCGGAAGAGGTTTGGTATCCGGCTTTTTCCCAAAGTTGATTTCCTCGGGCACATCATCAATTTCTTTTTGTTCGGGCTCTTTCTGTGAAATTTCTAATGCTTTCGGTTTTTCTTTTGATTTTGCTAATTTTTCTTGGAGTTGTTGTCTCCTAAGAAGCGATTTCTGAAACTTTTCTTCCTCTTTTTGCTGATTTTGCTTGATGATATCCCTGATTAATTGCTTCCATTTTTTTCTTTCCTCAGGGGGATTGAAACTCTCAACGTTAATTGTAGTATTAAGTTCAATAATTCCCTTGGCAGATAATTCATCAAGGATTTTATCTGCATAGCTCGTATCCCATTCTGTCAATTCCACTAATTTTCTTTTGGTGAGTTTCTCCTCTTCATAGACGAACGTGAGCACGACCTTTTCCGTTCGCGTTAATTCCAGCTCATCGTCAGTGAATTTGATCAGATGAAGTGCTGGATTAATCTCGATAATGTCTTTGAGTAAATTGGTTTCAATCATGATATTCAAAATAGGCAGAAAATCTTCATCTTTAATGTTTTTTATTTCTTGAAATGCGTGATATTTTAATCGTGGTACTGGAATAAAATCAAACTGTTCCAAACTCTTCTCATCGATGATTCTTTTGAACTTTCTGGACATCTTATCATAGAACATTCCTAATCCAACATCGATTTTCTTTTTTGCGGCTTCTACCGCCACTTCATCAAGTGATTCTAAGAGTGATATTGCACCTTTGAGGTCCTCGATATCTTGCTTCCGTTCCTCCTCCGTTTCTGGCATCGCGGAGCGTAAGCTTGACGAGAATTTAGTATATTGCTGGGTACCTTTCTTAATGAGTTCTCTTTCCGCTTTTTTAAATTGCGATTTTACAAGTTCCGTCTTTTGCTGAATCGACTTTTCCATTTCCTTCTCCGTTTCTTCCACAATCTTGCTGATCTCCTTATATTTGTCTATCACCTCTTGCTTTTCCTCGTCGGCAAAATATTTCTTCACGACTCTCGAGATCGAACGATTCCAATAGTATTTATTTAGTAATAGTATAATGATGATCAGAGCAATCGCACTTACAATGGCAATAATTAGTATATTCATTTTAATTCGAATCAAAACAATTCTTTAATAGAATAATAAAAGTTGATTTTTTTATTCTTTTTCATTCGTCTTGAATTCATCACTTTTATAATTTAAATTAATTTACTCTAAATAAATATAAATTTCTTCAACAATTACTATTTGATTTGATGATTTAAAATGAGGAACTTTCAAGAAAAGATCATCGATGACAGCATTTTGGAAAAAATGTCGTTAGAGAATGTATTTAATATCTTCAACGATAATGTATTTCCGATGCTCGATGAGGAAGAGAGGGAGTATTGCAGAGACTTACAAGAGTTTTGTTTGAATTTGGATCCTAAGATTGACAAATCGAAGGATGTGTACGTGCTTTTCCCAGAATTGGGGAAGCACGGTTATATGCAGAGAATTAATCTCTGGAAAGACTTTAAACCATATGGGATGAAGAAAGAGATCCTTTTGGCAACCCATATGTCTATGCTCGACCCGCAGCTGGAGCTTGCCCGTCTTGCCAGTGGAATTCTCTGTGGAAATCCGACGTTTCATTACTTTAAACATGGGGGGTCGAATGAAGAGATTCGAAAAGTTCAAGATGAATTGATGTCGGGAGAAAAAGTGGGTTGTATCGGAATTACTGAGCCGAGTCAAGGGTCTGACGCGGTTAATATGAAGACTACCTGTACGAAATCGGAGGAGGGAGATATAATCTATAATGGGGAGAAAGTTTATACTACTAATGGACCAAAGGCGGATTATTTCTGCACCTATGCGGTTTATGACACAGAAAAGCCGCGAAAAACGATGGTCCAATCAATGATCTCCCGTGAAATGGGAGTGAAAACAAACCGATTAAACATAAGCTCCGTACCACGAGTTCATATCGCACACACGATTTTAGATAATGTTCGCATTCCAAAAGAATACATATTGGCTGATAATGGAGAAGGATATGTGCGGTTATTTGAGGGATTGGTTCCAGAACGATTAGGAATTATGGGGAGCGGAATTGGCATTTGTTGGGCGGGCTTAATTTACGGAATTATCTATACTAACTTACGCAAGCAGTTCGGACAAGAAGTAATTAAATTTGAGGGGGTTGGATTCGGACTTGCAGAATTACTGAGTAAATGTACCGCTGCGACATCATTAGCTTTACAAGCAGCTACAATTTATGATGAGAAAGTCTTATTTGCGGATGAAGTTAATAAGGATGCCGAGAAATGGGTCGCGGGAGTCTCATCCCAAGGGAAATATTATGTATCGAAGCTCACTCATGAAGTATGCTATGAAGTTCAACAGCATGCAGGAGGCATTTCGGTAACTGACAATACGCCTATAGATGAGCTTATGGATACCAGTAAAATCGAGGAAGTTATTGGTGGAGCCCGCAACATCCAGCTTTTTATTATCCAGAACCAATTACGCCGATACAAAAGTCTATTCTAATTTCTTTTCTTTTTTATTAAACTCTCCATTATATTTATACATAGATAAGAAATTCTCTATGATCATTTCTCCCATAATTTTCAGTTCAGTTTCAAAAGACTAAAAATCGTTAAATGGAATAAACCATCGAATAAGATCATTTAAAAGCGTTAAAATGAGTTGTTTGACTTAATATGGTAATCTTTGTTCCGTTTCGGGGCAAGCTTCTTGTACTCAAAATTCCTTAAAAAAATCAATCATTTAGGATGATTAGGACAACAAGCTGTGAGAAATAAACCTTTTTAAACGATTTTTTCTACTAACCATTCGTGAAAAATTCAGAGAATTTTAAGAAAAGAACATGCTGGGAATGCCAGCGTCCATTATCATTTCATGAATTTTTTTCTAGTAATATTGGGAGATCAAAGCACCAGCTGACACAAGTATGGAGAAGTCCTCATATTGAGCTATATTGCTGTCAATGTTATCATATTATGATCTCCAAAATAACCACACATTCGCACCTCGAAACTAGAAAACTCATTTTTTTGGGTTTGCATAATTCTGGGAAAAGTAGTATGCTAAAGCTTCTCCAAACACGAAACTTAACCGAATCGACCAACCTTATTCCCACGAGATATATAAATAGAGTAGAAATGGAATATAATAATTATAAGTATTGTATTTGGGATTTTGGAGGGGCATTGAAGTACAGAAAAAGATATTTCGATTCATGTCATTATTTTGCCCACACGGATGAAATTATGTTTTTTATTGATATTACAGACGAGTCTTCCTATAATGAATCTTTGGAATATTTGACTAATCTGGTCGAAATTTTTACCGCAAAATATGAAAACTTGTTTCCCAAGGATTTGAAGATCACGATTTTATTTCATAAAATAGACCCAATTCTTTTAGAAAAATCCAAACGAGTCGATCGCAATATTGTTTGGTTGGAACAAAAACTAAGCAATATAGATTTTCCTTGTGAATATGATATCCATCTCACGAGTATCTATAATTTCGACAAAGAGCATTTAAGTAGTCTCTATGAGCAAGAACTCTATGAATGTCTTAGTAATGTTATTATAGATGCGTTTTCTAAGAACGTTCTCATGTAAGTACAATCAAACGAATAGAAAATGTGCCATATATTGCCACATTTTAGTTTTCATCGGGAAACTTTTAGATTCACTCATCTCTATTATTCTGTTAATTCTGTGAGAACAAACTCAGGAAAAAATCGTAAAACCGATATTATTCTCTTACCTATTTAACATTGAAAATCCCGAATCATGATGTATAATTTGAGATTTTATCGTCCAGAAAGTCAACGAATTAGATACTATAATACAATATAGATTTTGCTTATTTTTCAGATATATTCATCTAATATTGATTTTTCCTTGTCTTTTTTTATTTCATTCTCTTTTCCCAAAATCAATTTTTTATTTTTTCTAACAAATTTCGGACCAAATCCTCTAAGAGTATCCAGTGGTCCCTGAATGCCTTTCGGATTTCCTGTACTTGTATACAGAATCTTCGTAAACTTAATTGCTTCAAAAACCCTAAATGGTGTTTCAAATCGTTCAATTAATTGTTTTGCTTTCGTCGGTCCAATATCTAATAATCCTTCTAATACAAAACATCTCCGTTCGAAAGTATCCATATTTTTTGGAGCAGATCGGCTTAGAACTGGCATTTCATCCTTAATCTGTTCTCTATATGCAATTCTTTCAACCACGATTGCCGTATCTTCCAAATGTCTGGTGGGAATTACCGCTATCCCTAATTTATATGAAATAAATGCCAGTGCGCCATATATTGATTTGATATTCATACCTGTATTCTCAAAGACCTCATTGTTTAATCCTTCCAAGATGAGGACGGGATTCGGATAAGTCTCTTTTAATCGCAATAATTGATCAAAGAGTCTATTATCCATAATAGATGCGACGAAGTCTCCCCCTTCTTTCCGTTCAATCGCAACATTCTTGGAGACGATGATATCGGCTAGATCCAGTTGTTTAATCTCTAAATCGACAATCTCGTGTTTCTTTTTCAAAACCTCTATTAATTTATTCTCTCGTGTATCTATTATAATGTAAACATGCTCTTCTTTACTCATTAGAGTCCTAACCTCTGTGTAGTTATAAATATCAATTAATTTTTGATATAACCTATATTATACGCGCTCGTTTTTAAAAGAAAAAATTATTCAGATTTTAAATTTTTTATTCCATATTTCCATAAAATAATTATCGCAGAAGTGAAAATACATCCACAAAATATCCATGATCCGACTGTACTTGACCAATAAGGAAATATTGCGCTCGCCACGATAGTAGAAAGATGTAATATCATTGTTATTAAAACACTTTTATCAGTATTATTATATAACCAAGTATAGATAATCGAACTTAGGATAACTATAACTATATTTGGGAAAATAGTAATATACTGCTGTATAGTGCCTTGAATGAAATACAAGGGTAATTGCCACAAAGCTATAACAAGACCTAAAATTAAACTCGATATTAGCGCATTCCATTTAAATTCTAATCTAACTAAGGCGAATCCCCTCCAGCCATATTCCTCTCCTAAAGGCCCTCCTAATAAAAAGATTTCGAGAGTGAAGGACATTAATAATTGCCACGGAAGGGCATTGTTGAGAATATATAAACCTTCAATTGGAATTATTAATAAAAAAGACAGGAGAGCGAATAGTGGCATTAAAAAAATTGCAGGAATTAACCAAATCGTTCTAAAATTAGTTCTTATCCCTTTTATCAATAACAAACGTAGCTGGTTTTTCCCCAATCTTATATATGTGACGATGATCGCAGCGATTAAAGGCCCAAAAACAGCAAAATCACTTAGATATAACCATATATCCAAGCATTCAATACCAAAATTCAATAACACTTTCGGAAGCCACAAGCCCCAAGACCAAATAAATGCGATACAAAAAAATAGCAGTAAATTTTTCCTAATCCGCTCAGACATTTTTTTGTGGATTTTTTATTGGTTTATGGTTATATAATCCCAGAGATCCTTGAAATGATATAATTTATTTTTATAAATGATAAATACAATCACCATTATTCCGAATAGTTCTGAAAAGAGGTTAAATGGATCTAAGAATAAATTTTCTAACCACATCAAAATAAGATCTCCTTCTACTGAGTATGGATAGGGAATAAATGGATAGAATAGGGGTACCTCTGGTATATCTAATAAGAGGTGAATTGTTATTCCCGTAAGATAAGAGATTGTAATTATATTATCCCTGAGAAAGGATTTTCTACCTTGAACCGCTTCGCCTAAAAATACAATACTCGTGCTAATTATTAAAAATAGAAGACTATGGGAAATCCCCCTTCCCGATCCCCATCCCAATAAGACCAATGGTTTATCTATTAGATCAGGTATAACCGCACCTATTAAAAGCGCAAAACGGTTGATAGAGATCCTTTCTTTAATAGGCGGGATCTCAAAGATTAACAAGGGAATGGCTAGATGGAAAAATATAAACATTGATAGGTTTTAACAGTGAATGTATTAAAGAACTCTTCCTTTATCTTGAGAATATTTAATGAAATATATTTTTATAGTCTATTGATTTATTTATCTATTGTAGAATATTTTGGAAAAAAAATTGCATTTTCAATTCAAATTATAAATTTAAATGTGAATTAATCCATGATATTCATCTTAAGAATATAACATACTACATGTGCATAATCCAGATAGAGGATTTTCCAGAGATGGTCACCTAGTGTTAAATGAAATGGCAAACAATCCATTATCGAAATCAGAAAAAGACGAATTAGAAGAATTATTAGAAAAGAACATTAATTCAGATTCTATTATTTCAAGAATTAATAATATAATTAACCAAAAGGTTAAGGAAGAGTTATCTAAAACAGAGAAAAAATATCAACATCTTTTCAAACATTCCCCACTTACCGTAGTTTTATTTAATTCTGAGGGAGTATTAATTGATATCAATGAATCGGCAAATGAATTAATGTCTATCCATACGGTTAAAGATTTGATCGGAAAACATTATCGAGATATCTGGAGCTTTAATAAAAAAAATAAACAACTAATTCCGATTTATGATAGGTTTTTTGAAAAATTACTTAATACGGGTGAGCCTTCAGAATTAGAATTTCCAATTTATCAATCTAAGGGAGGTGTGGTATGGGTTCAAGCATATACTTCGATTTATGAAATTAAAGGTAAACGATATATTCAATTCTTGCTGGATGATATAACAGAGCGAAAAAAATCTCAGCAAAAGTTAAAGGAATCTCAGGAAATTTTTAAAGCAATTGCCCAGCAATCATTTATTAGTATCACAATGCTTCAAGATGATAAATTTTTATATTTCAATGATGAATTTTTAAGAGTCACAGGATATTCAAGAGAAGAAGTAGAAAATTGGGCTCCGGGAGAATATCTTAAAATTATACATCCAGATGATAGGCAATTCGTTAAGCAACAAGCAATCAAAAAGCAACAAGGAAAAAACGATTATATAGAGAATTATGAATTTCGCGGGATTAAAAAAAGCGGAAAAGTATATTGGTGTGAAATCTTTTCTAAACCTGTTATATATGAAGGGAAGACAGCAGATCTTATACTAACCTTAGATATTACTCAACGAAAACTACGAGAAAAAGCATTAAAAGAATCAGAAGAAAAATTTAGGACGATAGCAGAACAAACATCTATAGGAATTGCAATTTTTCAAAATCAAAAAATGCAATATCTAAATCATGCCTATGCGAATTTAGTTGGGTATCCCTATGAAGAGGTTAAGAATTGGAGCTATCTTGATCTTGCAGAAATCATTCCTGAAGAGGATATGATCAAACTAAGAAAAATTTTCAAGGAATTCCACATTCATCCCGAAAAACAAAATAATGTTGATTATATCACCAGAATTAAAAGAAAAAATGGGCAAATTAAATGGTTAGAAACCACTTTAACGAGTATAAGATATAAAAATAAAGATGCAACGTTGATTATTATAGTCGATTTAACTGAAAAAAAGAAAGCTGAAAAGGAATTAAAAAGATTAAATAAGCTAAAGTCTGAATTACTCAGAAGAACTTCGCATGAATTAAAAACCCCTTTGGTTTCTATAAAGGGATTTTCTAATTTACTCACAGAACTGTATAGCCATAAAATGGATGAAGAAATGAAGGCAATCGTGGATGAGATCAAAAAGGGTAGCGAGAGATTGGAAAGTTTGATAAAAGATATATTAAAAGCCTCAAAACTTCAATCTGGAAAAATTAAACTAGAAAAAAGATTTGGAAACTTAGCCAATATTATAAAAACGGTACTTACTGAAATGAAGGGAGCAATACAAGAAAGAAGACATTCAATCCATCTGGATATTCACAATGAACTGAAAACATTATTTGAACCGAAACGAATAAAAGAAGTAATCGAAAATTTGTTGATAAATGCGATTAAATACTCCCCTCCCGAGGGAGATATCACCATATCTTCTGAGAAAACCTCTGATTTTATTAAAATATACGTAATTGACACGGGTATCGGACTCACAAAAGAGGAAAAAGAGACAATTTTTAGAGAATTTGGCAAAATAGAAAAATATGGGCAAGGGTGGGATATCGGAACGGAAGGAACTGGTCTTGGACTTTATATCTCAAAAAAAATTATTGAATTGCATGAGGGCGAAATAGGAGTTGAATCAGAAGGTAAGGATAAAGGAAGTACGTTTTATTTTAGCGTTCCTGTGATTAAGTGAAAGAAAATTTCAGATTTATTTTATTCTATTATTTTAAAAACCGTAAATAATACGAATAAGGTTATAAATATCCTTCCAGAAAAAAACCAAAAGAAGGATTATGATAATTTGAATAGAAATCCATATTGATCGCTTTAGTAAATATTTATAGGGAACTAGTTTGGGTGAATATATGCAGTAATTATTAAAAAGCCGTGGAAGATCTATTCCTCTACTATAATCTCTCTGGTATTTACTGAATATTTCTTTAATCTCCTCGGTTTCTAGCCCTCTATCATATTCTTTTATCAGTGCAATTATTCCAGTTGCGATTGCAGCCGCAATACTGGTCCCAGAGACGTTAAATGTATGATTCCTTTCTAATTTTATCCCAATTTTTGCCCCTGGAAAATATATATCTGGCTTAGAAATCCCAGACAAGGTTGGCCCTCTTGCTGAAAACTTGGAAATTTTCCCGTTCTCTTCAAGACTACCCACAGTAATAACTTTTGATGCAGCTCCAGGGCTAGTAATGGATGCTGGTTTTGGACCTATATTGCCGGCAGGTGCAACTATTATTATTCCCTGTTGCTCGATCAGCAAATTGCAAGCGTTTGATAAGATATCCTCCCCATCTGAAGGTTCAGAAGTGGAAAATGAAATTAGGATAATATCTAATGGTATGTAATCCTCACTAATCCTATCAAAAATCATTATAATGTCCGAAAAATAAGTCTTTCTTCGGTTATTTGATATACTGAGATCATAAATATTCGCATCTGGAGCAATTCCAAGTCTTATCTCATCCCTATTTTTAAGCTGGTTGATGAGAATATTTGCTATGAGTGTGCCATGGGATATATCTTCAGATATTCTATAATTTTTTTTGGAACCTTCTGTCTGATTTCTATAGTGCCCTCTTAGCTTCGACTGATAAAATGATTCATAATAACTCTGAATTTTCGTATCTATAATTCCAATATTTACATTTTTTCCCGTAAAATTGAATTGAGACGTCTTTAAGCGGTTAAGACCTAATGGCTTACCAATATCATTATTATTTAGGTGAAGCACTTGATCTTCTTCAATCCTTCTTATAAGCGGATTCTTAGATAAATTCTTAATTTTTGGGAGGGGCTGTAACGAGATGACTGAAGGAATTAATTGGAAGGTATCTAAAACCGAAAAATCTTCATTCTCACACAAAAAAGTATCTCTGTTTTCCAAGGTCTCAAAACTGATCACTATTCTATGATAGTCCTGACTATCTTTAGGTTTTTTTTTCCCATTGAGAATTTCCTTATTTTCAATATTTTTCAGTTTTTTAAGAAATAAAGGATATAATTTATCTTCATTCACTTCTTGCGACATATTAGAACTCATTTCCTCAATTCAATTTACATATCTTTTCAAAGATCTATTCAAGATCTCTTATTGGAAATTTTAATCAAAATCATATTCTTTAATAATGTCTTCTACACTGCGCTCCTTATGGACAATCTCGGCAATAGCTCTGACAAGCTTCGTAGGATCTTTCGCTTGAAAAACATTACGGCCAAACGCAACTCCAGACCCCCCTGCCTGGATGGAGTCATATACCATCTGTAGTAAATCTTCTGTAGTATCCATTTTTGGCCCACCCGCGATAATAACAGGAATATCAACTCCCTCAACTATATATTTAAAAGAGGCAATATCCCCCGTATAGTTAGTTTTAACAATATCCGCTCCAAGTTCGGCTCCAGCGCGAACCGCGATGTTTACCACTTCGGGATCGTTTTCATCTTCTATTTTCCTCCCTCTTGGATACATCATTGCTAAGAGTGGAATATTCCACTCCCTACAAGATTCAACTACACGTTGGAAATCTTGAAACATTTCTGGTTCATCATCTGCTCCAATATTGATATGTATTGAAACGGCATCTGCCCCCAATTTTAATGCTCGTTCGGGACTACACACTATAACCTTTTTGTTTGGATCGACTGCTAATTTGGTAGCTCCGGATAAATGGATAATTAATCCAATATCTTTTCCATGTTGACGATGTCCTGCTCCTACCATTCCTGAATGTTCTAAAACCGCATTTGCACCGCCTAGAGCAACTTTATCGACCATTTCTGCCATATCTTCCAAACCATTTATAGTACCTAAAGTTAACCCATGGTCCATTGGAATAATAATGGCTCTTCTCGATTTTCTATCGATTATTCGCTCTATTCGGATTGCTTTACCAATTTCAGACATATTTGCTTCCTTTTTTTGTATTATTCGAATATTTACATCTTTTACTTAATTGATGTATAATGAAAAGAATGAAGCGTAAATAATAATCTTTTACCATTCTATTGGTATTTCCCCGATAATAAATATTTTGGCTTAGATTCGTATCTTAATTAATAATAAATGGATTTTTTCATTATGCAATATATTTAGAACGCAAAAAATATCTCAAAAATTCATTGATTTTATAATTCAAGGAGAACAGATTTATATACAATTAACAATCAATCTTCACCCTCACTATATTTTTATACTAATACTAATTATCTTCTTGAAAGAATTTTCTGGAGGATTTAAATTATGAAAAATGGGAAAGATCACACAGAGGAAGAGTATGTATTCGAGTTTTATGAAGATATGGAACAAAATTTCGAAGCAGAAGCTTCTTCAATGCCAAACAAATATAATGATGTAAAATTTGAAGAAAATTTAAACGATGAACAGCTTAAAATCATTAATAATATAAAAGGTCCAATGCTAATAATTGCGGGGGCGGGCTCTGGGAAAACTCGAACAATTACTTACGCTGTTGCTAAATTGCTAACCTCTGGGGTACATCCGAACGAAATTATGCTTGTCACTTTCACAAATAAAGCTGCCAAAGAGATGATAAAACGAGTGGAACTTCTATTAGGAAAAAGACCGAAAGGAATTTGGGCGGGTACATTTCACTCTATGGCAAATCGTTTTATTCGTCGTTATTCTCAAACATTGGGATTAAAGCCTAATTATAATATTATGGATGAGACGGATGCTCGTGCCTTGATGAGATTAGCTATGGATAAAGTTGGAGTCTCAGAGATGGAAGAACGTTTTCCTACCTCAAAAATGGCAAAAAATATTCTCTCCTATTCCATTAACTGCGATAAGACGATACGAGAAGTAATCCTCTGGAAGTATTCCGATTTTGATGATGATAAAATAGAAAAAAAACTAAAAAAAGCATATACCAGATATGAAAAGAAAAAAGAAGAAGATGGGCTACTTGATTTCGATGATTTACTGCTGTTCTGGAATCGTCTATTAGATGAGAAAATTGTCGCACGGATGATTGCAAGAAAGATTAAATATATTCTTGTGGATGAATATCAGGATACTAATCATATTCAGGCAGAGATCATTCATAAAATAGCAAGATTGAATCCGGAAAGGAATATAATGGTTGTTGGGGATGATGCTCAGAGTATTTATGCCTTTCGAGGTGCTAATTTTAAAAATATATTAGATTTTGAAGATATGTATAAGGATTGTAAGAAATATAAGATAACCTATAATTATCGGAGTGTTCCAGAGATTTTAACCCTCGCAAATGATTCAATAAGACATAATCAATTCCAACATCAAAAAGAAATGAAGCCAACCAGACCTTCAGGAGCTCAACCTTTCTTAGTAAACGTAGCAGATGGAGAAGAGCAAGCAAAATTCATTGCGAATCAAATCTTACGCTTAAGAGAGGAAGGTTATAAACTCAATCAAATTGCAATTTTGTGCCGCGCAGGTAGGCATTCTTTAAAAATTGAACAAGAACTCCAAGCAAGAAATATTCCTTATGTGGTGAGAGCGGGAGTCGGATTTTTTGAAAAAGCTCATATAAAGGACGCATTAGTCCATTTACGAATAATTGAAAACCCATTTGATGAAATTGCGTGGTCCAGAATTTTTAAGATGATCCCAGATCTAGGGAAAACATCGGGAGCAAAAATCTTTTCTAAAATTTCACAATCAGAGGCTCCCTTGGAGAAATTGTTTGAGAAGGGGTTTTTCAGTATTACTATGAAGGGGGAGCGTATACCCAGTAAAGGGAGCAGAAATCTACTTAATCATATCACTTCCCTTCGAAATTTCTCTTCGAATGATAATCCTTCAGAAATTTTGAATGAAATCAATAAACTGATTAAGGATTATATCAAAAGTACCTATGAAAATTCGGACGAGCGATTAGAGGATTTGAAAGAATTAGCTATCTATTCCCAAAATTATGCAACCGTCCAACAATTTTTAGAAACATTGAGCTTGAACAGAAATAATATCGAATCTAAGACCGTGTTAGCAGGAAATAAAAGTGAGATAGAGGAGCCTGTTGTGATCTCTACCATCCATAGAGCAAAAGGTTTGGAATGGCGGGCGGTGTTCATTCCAATGCTCTGTCAGAATTTTTTTCCCTCCAGTAGGGTAAAAGGAGATCAAGAAGCTATCGAGGAAGAACGACGAGTATTTTATGTCGCAATTACTCGGGCTAAAGACCAACTCTACTTGATCTCGCCTGCTCTTTTACAATCGTGGAGAGGGTATCAAACTGCAGACCTATCTCTTTTCGTTGAAGAGTTGGATCCTAAGGTTTATCGGAAGTCGTCGGTAAAAATCAAGCCCAAACCGAATAAGGAGTCCGGATTTTGTACCGCCGATGAGTTATTAGAAGGTAAATAATGATTGAGTGTGTTCAATTTTGTCATTCTGATTTCGAATACTTTTTCATAAGGGACAATCTCTCTTGAAAACTTGAAAATTGATTTTCTAAGATTCGATATTTTATATCATCCCATTTTTTTCTAAATATATAAAAATATTCTGATATTTCTAAGATATCCCCAAAAAGAACTTCATAATTTTTTATAATTTGAATTTTGATATCTATTGGGAATAACTCAAATACTCTAATATCATAAATGAGGGGGAACTTCCCAAGCAATTCCTTTTGAATTTCAATATTCTCATTCATCTTTGATTTGTATGTAATAATTCCAATATCTATATCCGAACTTGGTCTCATTGCATCTTCCAAATAAGACCCAAATATTATTGTATCAAATCTCCCTTTAAGTTCTCTCAAATCTTTTTTAATTTTACTCATCGTTTTTAATCTCAATTAAGCATCCCTCAATTATGTCTAACCATTGATATAATAAATCTTTTATATCTGAAACACTATTCAAAATAATTTCGTCTTCAATTGAATTATATCTATCTACTAAAATATTTCTTAGTCCATTGGCTTTTATCAGTTTCTCTCCTAATGAAGGGTCAATGTTTCTTAAATCAATAATCTTTTTTATATTTGTATAATCATCTTTTACGGGTATAGATAGGTCTTTTACTAACATAGCAACCAAATCTACGGTGGATTCAATAGATGTCTGGAGAGAATAAAAGATACCTTTTTTCTCCAAGGTATTCTCTGGAATTAATGGAAGATCCTCCATATTGTCCAAGATGTAATTAATTTTATTTTTATATCTTTTTAATCTTAAATTGTCCATTTTTGATGATTTCTATAATTAGGTAGAATAATGAGTAATCTTTATTTTAAAATATTAGCTTATTGAATTAACAAATCTAATCTTAAAGATATAAGAGATGCTTTTTTTCATATTATCAAGGTGCTCTTTAGATATACCATGATTTAATTACCTCAATCTTCCAAACAGAGAGATTATAGAACCAAAAAGTAAAATTATCGCACCGATATAAATTAGCAGTTCAGCACTACCACCAAATGTGAGAATAATACTTCCAATGAAGCCGCCTGAACCGTATGAGATAATACTGGTCAGTTGTAACCAAGAGATTATGGATTCTCTGTTGGGGATATGCTCATGCATATGAGTGTGTGCTCCAAAAGTAAAGCCCTGTCCCTTGCTGAATGAAATATTTAGATGTCTGTGAGAATGTTCCGAATAACTATCAAGTAATCCTACATCGAAGCGATTTTCAATTTCCAAAATTGCTATATTTCTTGCTGGTTCAATTAATGATTCTCCAATTCCAACAACTATAAAAAGTACTAAAACTAATGTCCATAAATAAAACAAATCATAGAAAAAGACAGCTAATCCTTTAATCGCTAAACTCAGAAAAATTAGTATCCATGACCCGAGTTTATCAACTAGACGTCCAGTAACTATTTGAGACAACCCTAAAATAGCATCTCCCGTAAAATATACAATAGATATTTGTGTTTTTGTTAAAGTATTTGATGCAAGGACAAGCGCTAAGTTAGGGGTATAAATTCCGTGGGAAAAGTCATAGAATACGTATATGAGAAACAAGAAAGTAAATGGAGCAAATCCCAATATTGTTTTAATGTTTTTCAAATGAAGATGAGGGAGCTCTATCCTTTCCATTTTGAAGATCTTAAATTTCTTCTCTTGTTCATAATTCATAAACGAAATGAGAAGAGAGACAAATGAAAGAGTTATTCCAACAAACATGAGCATTTGAAACGCTGAGAAGATGCTGGATTGGAATAAAGTCCCAATTTTGTCTTCCAAAAAACCCGCTAAACCTTGTCCTATTGCACCTCCCAAAAAAATACTTCCAAATACGGTTCCTACGACCTCCCCCTTACCATCTTGATAATTTCTATCAGCAAAATTCAAGATCCCCACCAAGAGCAATCCATATCCTAACCCCTCAAAAAACCTTCCTATCACAAATATGGGTAAAAAGGGAATAGTTAGGATAAGTAAACTCAAGATCCATAGCAATGTGGTTACCACAAATTCCGATTTACGTCGTTCACTTAATTTTGATAAAAATATTATTCCTAAAATCTGACCGATTGAATAAAGTACTGAGGTTACTGAAACTAGATATTCCTCACCCCCTAAATTAACTATCTGGAATGGTAAGAGCAATCTTGCCATACCTAAACCGAATGAGATTAAAGCTAGTTGAATAAATAATAAGAAGACTTTCCTATCTCTTAGTAGAATTAAGTTCATCAGTAAGATAAAAACATTTTCACATATTTTTAGGTATTTTTAAAGAATTGCTTTGATTTAAATGATATACTTAAGAACTAAATATTTGAGATTATGGAATAGAATCAATTTAGGGAATTGAAAAAAATTGTGGTTTTAGCGAAAAGGTTGTAATCCTATGTCACCACGGTCGTTCTATCATCGTGGGACGCGGAATCTTAGCTTTATCAGGATAATCCACATTGTAGTGGATTCCTCGACTTTCTTTCCTTGAAATCGCACTAACAATAATAATTTTTGCGACTGTAGCGAGATTTCGCAACTCGATTAAATCCTTTTCTATCTTAAAATCCCAGTAATATCGCTCGATCTCATCCAAAATTAAATTAATCCGCTTTTTAGCCCGTTGGAGACGGCGATCAGTACGTACTATCCCAACAAAGTTCCACATGAACCTTCTGACCTCCTCCCAATTTTGGGTTATGACCACCGCTTCCGTTGAGGGGATAGCACTTCCGGGTTCCCACGGTTCGAATTCTTTGATTTTTAAAGAATCTTTCTGCTTTACAAGAGTTTGTGCACAATTATAAGCACACACTAATCCCTCAATTAATGAATTACTCGCTAATCGATTAGCCCCATGAAGTCCTGTACATGAGGATTCCCCAATTACATAAAGGTTTTGAACTTTTGTGGAACCATCGATATCTGCAACTACCCCTCCACAACAATAATGTGCTGCGGGAACAACGGGTATTGGTTCTTTGGTTATATCGATGTTAAACTCTAAGCATTGTTCATAGACTCCAGGAAAATGATTTCTGATAAATTCTGCGTCTCTGTATGAGCCAATGTCAAGATATACATAGTCGTCTCCCGATTTTTTGAGTTCCGCGTCAATCGCTCTCGATACGATATCACGGGGTGCGAGTTCCTTCATCTCGTGATATTTCCCCATAAATTGATGTCCTCTGATATCTTTTAGTTTAGCTCCTTCTCCTCTCATTGCCTCAGTTATGAGGAAGGATTTTGCGTACGGATGATATAGACATGTGGGATGAAATTGAAAGAATTCCATATTAGCAATTTCCGCACCCGCCCGGTAAGCCATCGCTATCCCGTCTCCTGAAGCAACATCAGGATTGGTAGTATAGAGATAGATTTTTCCCGCACCTCCAGTTGCCAGAATTGTTGCCTTAGCTGAAATATTATAGATCTCGTCGCTTGTCTGGTCCAATACATATACCCCACGACATTTGAGGTTTTTCGCATACAGATTGATTGCGCAAAAATTTTCTCTGATTTTAATATTTTCATATTCTTTAACTTTTTTAATGAGGGTTTCCTCAACATATTGTCCGGTGAGGTCATCTACATGAAGGATCCTCCGTTCAGAATGCCCTCCTTCTCGGCCTAAATCATAGGTTCCATCATCATTTTTACTAAATTGTACACCCCACTCAATCAGTTCTTGCATCCGTTTGGGAACTTGAGTGAGAATTTCTCTGACGATTTTTTCATTGCAGAGACCATCACCAGCCCTTAATGTGTCTTGGATATGTTTTTCAAAACTATCTCCTTCATCCCACACACAAGCCATCCCACCTTGCGCATAATATGTATTACATTCATGTAATTCTTCTTTAGTGATTAAGAGAATTCGCTCATTAGGAGCAAGTTGGGCAAGCTTAATCGCCAACGAGAGTCCCGAAATACCACCACCAATAACCAAAAAATCAGTTTTATAGTTCAAGAGTCTATCAATGCTCTTATTCTTTCAAGATAAATTAAGTAGTAATAAGTATGCATTTGGAGTGCACATCTCTTTTGACCTCAACACTTGCGTGAATCGGTATTATTTACTACTACTACACATAGG
>SHMW01000075.1 GCA_008080735.1 Promethearchaeota archaeon | reverse complement strand
CGATTTTTCACATCATTGGAATAACTTTATGATATCTATCTATGATTGAATTTTTTTTGTTTTTCCATTTAATCATAGAAAATTTTAAGAGATTGGTCTCAACAAATATTAATAATAATTTAGTTTTTTATATTAGTAAGAAAAAATAATTATGAATCAATCACTTTAAAATTAGGTAAGATTTATGGGTTCTGTGGACAGTAAGCTCTATCAATTTGCAGTGAAGGAAGCAAATGAAGCCGTTGCTCTCGATGGGAAGGGAAAGTATCGTCAAGCAATTAATAAATATCAGAGAGCCGCAGAAAGTCTATTGCAGTTTATTAAATACAATAAAAATCCAACAATGGTTAATAGGTGTAAAGCGCAAATTGAAGAATATTTAGAACGCGCAAAAATTTTAAAAACTCACCTTGATGGACCACAGGTAAGAAAATCGAGACCAGGGGCGGGTTTAGATCGCGATGAAGGAAAGCTTCAAGATGAGGGGGAGGGAGTCTCTGAAGAAGAGAAAGAATTGTTAGACACTATATCAGGCACGATTCTCAGCGAATCCCCTAATGTTAAGTGGAAAGATATCGCGGGATTACAGAGCAGTAAGCAAATTCTCAGAGAAGCAATAGTCCTTCCAATATTGAAGCCAGAATTATTCACTGGGGCTCGAAAGCCGTGGTCTGGAGTGCTATTATTTGGACCGCCCGGTTGCGGAAAAACTCTTTTAGCAAAAGCTGCTGCTACAGAATGTCAAGCTACCTTTTTTAGCGTTTCTTCAGCGGATCTTTTAAGTAAATGGCTTGGTGAAAGTGAAAAATTAATTAGCTCTTTATTCAAATTGGCAAGAATGAAAGCCCCAAGTTTGGTATTTATTGACGAGATCGATTCCGTTGCCACTAAAAGAGGAGGAGGATCTGAGAGCGGAGGAGAAAGACGAGTTAAAACTCAATTATTAAGTGAAATTCAAGGTATCAAAACCACAGAAGATAAACCCTTATTAACTTTAGGTGCAACAAATCGTCCTTGGGATATCGATAATGCGATGTTGAGCAGATTTCAGAAAAAAGTCTATGTTCCCTTACCCGATATGAAGGCACGAGCAGCGATTTTCAAGATCCATACGAAAGGAGTGAATATGAATCTCACCGAGGAAGATTTTGTAGAATTGGCGGTGCGTGCTGAGGGATATTCTGGAAGAGATATCTCAAATGTCTGTCGAGAAACAATTATGATTCCCATTAGAGAGTTGGATATGTCAGGAGTGTTAGAAAATTCAGATCAAGATGTAAATGTGCGGGATGTAACTATTGATGACTTCAAAAAAACCCTTAAAAAGGTAAAGCCAATGGTCGACAAACACGATTTAAAACATTATCAAGATTGGGCAGAGGAATTTGGAGAATATTAACATTCATAGAAGGCGAAAAAAAATATGGAGAGACAAAAAGATAAAGTAAAAGAAGTCTCAAAAGACCTCAAAGAAAAAACCGATAAAGAACTTGAGAGATTAAGAGACGAGTTAATAAGATTACGAAGATTAAAAAAACAAAAACAGGCGAATCAGCAACAAGAAACGCAAGAACAAGTAGAACAAGAAGAGGAAATTGATACAAGTGGAGTAGAGGACATAGAAGAACGATTTCAGGAAATAGATCAATTAGTCACCAAGGAAATGGAACGCGGAGATCTGAAAACTTATGAAGAACATGCTAGCTATATAGAATCCGAGCTTCGGGAATTAGAGAAGGAAATAGTCGGTGAAGAGGGACTTATTGAGGAAGAATTATCTACGTATGAAAAACTTCTTGAAAATTATCCATGGCTCCAAGAACCTCGATATGAATATATGTATCAAATTCCAAATAAAGAAAAAAACCCGAACGATTTTGAATCCTGGCAAAATGAATGGGCGAAAGTTTTATTCGATTATGCTAAATACGCAATTTTGCACATTCTCTACTTACGTCAACTCTATACAGAAGCACCTTTCTCTAATTTTGAAAATCGGAAAAAAGCGATAAGAGAAATTGCTGAACGATTAGTTAACCAAGAATTAGCAGAATGGCTTTCTAAGAAGAAGGAAAAATTACGCGTCTATTGGAAAACATTAGATTTGTGGGCAGAAGAGATTTATGATTGGGCATATGAAATGGGACGCTTAGAACCTATCTTAATATATGAAATAAGAGATGCCGCAAAAGAGTTCAGTTCTTTACCTAAGGAAGATTTCGAAAAAATATTTGAAATGCTTTCTGAAGAAGGAAAAGGCAAAATAATAAAATTAGAGAACGGAAAAATTGCCTTTAAAATAGATCTTGAATAGAGTTTTACAGATTGAGAAACATTTTAGGTAAAATATTAGACTTTTCTTATAAGGATGGAAAGAACCATCTTTTCCCCTTGATGATGTTCTCTTGAAATTTCGCTAACCCACTTTCTTCTAATGATTGAAGTGCTCTTAAGGCTCTATCTTGCGTCCAATCAAGATCATCGATTACATCTTCTAAGGTGATGAATCCTTGCTCTTTTGATTTGACTAATTCGATAATTTTTACTTGGTCGTCTGTGTATTGGATCGGGAAGAATTGTACCATAACTACTCCAGTCTCAAGTTTTTTGACTTCTTCAATGACTCCTCGCTTTTCAAGTGTTTGCATTGCTTTCAACACGTCTTTAATGTCGATTTCACCTTTCAGTTCACCTGTGTTAACTAAGTCATAAACCTCAGACAGCGGCAAAAGCCCTACCCCAATTTCATCTTTTCTGAGCAATACCCGCTGGTATGCAAGCATTCCTAACTTATCATCATCTATTTTATTAAATATGCCTCCAAATACATCCTTTTCTTTTATTTGCTCCTTTATAATTTTAGAGGAGGGAATATTATATTTTTCTTGTAAATACTTTACTTCTTCTTTTAAATCAGGATTCAATGCCAATAATACTCCATGGTTTTTAGCCATTTGATCTAAGCTTTCTTTCGTGAGATTCTCTACAGACGCTTTCGCTTTCATTTCTTTTAATTTGAGCTCAGCAGCCTTTTTTCTCATTGCTTCCTTAAGGTCAATTTCATCTTCGATTTTTCTGATACCCAAAACTAAATTACACCATTTATTAATTCTCTATTTGATTATTATATAATAAAACTGGTTTATTTATTTAACTACTTCGATTATGGAATATGCTGTGCTTGTCCGAAAAATAAATGAAATAGAAAGTAAAATTATAATAGAAACTCTTTCCAAGATTTCCAAAAAAGGTTCAGCATTTTTCGATGAACATCAATTCAATTTCTATGTTATAATTTCAAAAGAGAGAAATAGAGTTCTTTTTCCTAAAATCTTTTTCGTTCCTAAAAACATAGTGTCTTTGTACAAAAAATTATCATTTAAATCAAAGATCACATCAATAGGTCTTTATTTCGGTTTTATAAAGCAAGGTGCTCTTTTTATAAGTCTAGAAGGTGTTGAATTTTTAGATAAAAAAGATTTACTTACAGAAAAGAATAAAATTCGCGTTAACAAAAAGGGAGAAAAAGCAATATTGTATGGTAATGATATTCTAAAAACAATGTTAGAGCTTCCTAATAGGGATTCAATGCATATTATTAATGCGGAGGATATTGTGATCTTTACAAATAAATTCAAGGAAATATTAGCAATTGGATTTATGACAGAAAATACCAGTGAATTTGAGAATTTAAGCTCCAAATCATTAATTGCACAAAATCTCATTGATAAAGGTTATTATCTAAGAGAAATACAATGAAAAAGAAAAAAATTAATTTTTAAGGTTTATTTTTCTCTGAAAAGTATGAATAATACCCAATGACATCGCTATTGCTAGGTATATCAGGAAATAATAGCCAAAATGAATATAGGGAACATCATCACCTTCTCCATCTCCATCTGGAGGTTGATCAATTAAAGAACCGCTTAGACTAAATACTGATAAGTGTTCAATAGAGAGGGTTATAGTTCCATTTCCTAAGTCTGTATAATTCATTTTCTCCCATTTTCCAAATCCATCGTTAGCAGATTGATTGAACCACCAAATTTCGATATCGCTGTATTCTTGATCATCATATTGAATTGTAATGTTCACACTATTGAGATTTTCTGACTCATTTAAGCTTATATCTAAAAAGAATAGTGACTCATTTAATTGAAGATTGACTGGGTTTTTTATGGAACTAGAATAAATCATTTGGGAGATTTCTGATACAAAGATATCAAGAGAGACATCAAATTTACCTCCAGAACCAATATCATTGAGTTGAGATTCTTCTTCTCCATCAACTATGGAAGCTTCAATATTATCTGGATTATAACATAATAGACTTGTATTGAAGGGAAACATAGCCATAAAATTTCCTTTCGACATTATGTGTGTGACGATTCCATCATCAGCCCATTGAGTAATCATATAATCTCCTGATGTGTTGTTTACTATTTTTATGGAATTTTCGTGGCTGTGATAAGAATTCTCCGGCATCATAGCAGTAAGCATTTCAAATATTTTCTGAATATCTTCCAGAGGAGGATAAGTTGGCATTATTAAGAATTCCTGTCCACCGGATGAAAGTGGAAATCCTATGTATTCATTAGCTGCTCCAATAGTTCTATTGTTATAAATTAACTCCCATTCAGCACTTTCATTTAATATCCAGACGTCTGCTCTAACTTCGGAAAGAGATTGGTACATAGTAGTAGTATATTCTACAAAATCTATAATTTTATATTTCCTTATCTCTCCTCCAATATCGTATATCAAAAGATCATCTATATTTATTTCCCAAAAAACATCGTCAACAGAGTTAAAATCTGAAGTTCTCTTAAATTTCCAGGTCATATTTGTATGATGTAATGGATTATTAATCATAGTTTCAAAAAACATTTCAGCCGTATCCAAAGTTCCATTTTCGAAATATCTAAATGAAAAATAATCATTCATGGATTCATTACTATAAGTAATTGTGTTTGATCCATAATCAATATCTATAGTCGTGTTCATAAAAGATCCACTGTAAGTAGTTTTATTTAATGCATGAGCACACCAATCAAGTGCTAATTCAGTACCATTTTTGGGAATGAAGTAATTTGCATACATGTCCCAGATCATAAGCGTGGCATGAGGATGAGTGAATGTCTGGAAAGAATCGATATACATTTCTCCATTCGTGAAATTAATTAAAGATTTATTTGTTGTAGCCATATAATCCAATGTAGATGTATTTACATTATAATACAGAAAGTCTGTTTCAATATAGTAATAGTTTGAGCCAGCAAAATCTTCATACTTAAAATCCGAAATATTTATGATAAGATTTGGAAAACTTTCTGCAAAAAGATAGCTAGGTAGTTTTATATCGGTACCATTAATGTAAACTTCGAATTCCCAACCCATTATATCGCCTTTATTAAAATCCCAAGAAAAGCCATCGTTCGGTTGCTCTGGAGTTGGAGTAAAATCAGTCGGACTCACATCAGCAATTTTACTATACATCATTAGATTTAAGCTCAAAAAAAATATTATTAATAGTATTGTTTTTGTTGTTGTTTTAGTCAAATTTATCACCAATCAAAAAGGTTTGAAAATGATCAGATTTCAAAGAGTTTTTATGACATTCAAATATTTAAGGATTATGAAATATCGGAATCGTTAATAGATCGCCATTTTAATTATCATAATTTATAATTCTAACTAATTTTGCATAATTATCCATTATATTACCATTTTTTTTATATCCTCCTAACTCCAAACATCTTATGGTGAACTAAATATTCTCTTTACGGTAATTCTGAGATTTAGTAAATAAAATCAGGATAGAAGTTAGTTAGAGGAAATCCGCATTAAAGAATTAGAATCTACATGTTTTAATGTTTAACTAGTAAACAAACATAAAACCCAATGGTATTATGAATATGAGGATAAAATCTTTGAGAAAATTTCAATTTGCGATTTAATACTTCATTATTCATCATTGTAAAACCTTCATTACCTAATGTCTGTTCTAATTGCTTTATTTCTACATTCTTTTTTTCATTGAGGATATTATTGATAACTAATTCATTTTCTTCAGGTGCGATGGAACATGTGCTATACAGTAGTTGCCCTCCGCTTTTTAGAGAATTAAGTCCAGCTTGAAGCAATTTTTCTTGAATTGTAGTCATCTTTGTTATATCCTTATACGTTTTGCTTTTTTTCCTCAAAGGGTCTAGCTGAATTAATCCCTCACCTGTACAAGGTGCATCAAGAAGGATTTTATCTGCTTTAATTTGTAATTTTGTAAGATTTCTAGAATCAAAATTAAAAATAATTGAATTTGAAACACCCATTCGGCGAATATTAATCTCGAGTGCGGGAATCCTCTTTTTATTTCTTTCTATAAGAATCAAAGAACCATCGTTATTCATCAATTGTGCAAGATGAGTGGATTTTCCTCCTGGTGAGGCGGCCATATCAATTATTATCTCCCCAGAGTGAGGGTTTAAGATATGTGGGGGCAGCATTGAAGCTAAATCTTGAATATAGTAATAGCCTTGTAAATATTCATGTAAGGAGCCGATATTTAAGGGTTCTTCTACCACCTTAAAAGCGTACTGAATCCATTCTGATTTTTCTAATGTAAATCCTTTTGCAACCAATCTTGATCTCAATTCTTCAGGAGTGATTTTCAACGTGTTGGTTCTAATCCACCTAGCAGGAGGTCTTTCATTGGCTTCCAACATTTTTAGAGTTTCCGTTTTTCCAAATAAATCCAAATATCTACTTATCATATAAGGTAAATATCCATATTCCTCTGCGAGTCGTTTAATTTCTTCTCTTGATGCAGCGATAGGTACCAACTCAATAATATTAATATTTTCAAAAGCACTTGTTAAGATAAGTAGAACATCTTCTAAAATAAATATTCAATATGGCATAAGCACATGATTGAAGTAGAGATTAAAGCACAAATATTAGACCCACAAAAAATTAAGGAGCGTTTTGAGGAAGAGGGTGGAAAATATAAAATTTCCTTATCCCATGAGGATACTTATTATAATATGCCTAAGAAACTGAGAGATTTTAGAAAAACGGATGAAGCATTGAGAATCCGAAAGTCAATGGAATATAATAGGAAGAGCAAAAGTGAAAAGCAAACACATTACTATCTTACGTATAAAGGGGCTAAATTAGACAATTCAACCAAAACCAGAGAAGAGATAGAAACATTAATAGAAGACGGAGAGAAACTTCAAAACATTCTAAGCGCACTGGGATTTCGAAAGGTTCTCACGGTCGAAAAAGAGCGAGATTTGTATCATTTCGATTATAAGGGTTCCGAAATTGAAGCTTTAATTGACTATATTCCAATTTTAGAGAAATACTTTATTGAGGTAGAATTAAAGGCGGAATTAGATACACAAATTGATCTTTCAAGAGACCTATTATTTAATTTTCTTAATAAATTTCAAATAAGAAAAAAGGATTCCATTAGAAAATCATACTTAGAATTAATTTTGGAATTGGGTAGGATGGATTAAGCTATTCGATATCCTCTTTTACGACTTCATGATGACAGACGGTAAGGGATCGATCTTTCGGAGCAATTATTTTGATTTCCTCATTTATTTGAACATGGTCAGCAAGGATAACCAAATTCTCTTTATTTCCTTCTAATTTCGCACGTTTTCGCACCAGACAATTATCTGCAATTATAGCATTCTTAATCATCACATTTTTAGAGATATAGACCTCATCATAGATTAAGGATTCACTTATGGAACATCCTTCTTCAACATACACATTATTCCCGATAACAGCATCTGGACCAATAGAACAATCTTGCCTTATTACAGTATTTTCCCCAATCGACACTGGGGGATAGATTTTAACACTGTCATGTATATCTACGTTCTTCTCTATAATATTTTCTGAATTTGGTGATTTTTCAAGAATATCCTTCATTAAAAGAATATTTCCATTCAACAACTCATATGGTTTACCAATATCTTTCCAAATTCCTGTGATTGGATAATGATGCAAATTCTTTGCGGCTGCTAGCTTTGGAAAAATATCTCGTTCAATAGAAAGTTTTCTATGGGGCTCTATATAAGAAAATACTTCTGGTTCTAGAATATATACACCTGCATTAACGGGCATCGTCCCTTCTCCATGCTCACCAGAATCAAACTCGTCCTTTTCTAAAAATTTTAATATTTTTTGGGATTCTTCGTCAATTATTAACACTCCATATCTAGAAGGATCCTCTACTTGCCGACTTGCGATGGTTCCTATTCCCTCAAAATTTTCGTGAACCCGTAGCATTTCCTTAAAATTGAAATTTAGAATAACATCCCCGTTTAACATAAAAAAATTATCATTTTTAAGAAAAATTTCTGCTAATTTTAATGCTCCAGCGGTTCCCATAGGACTTTGTTCATTGGTATAATGAATTTTTATCCCAAGACGCTCTCCATCTCCGAAATAATTTTTTAGGTACTCGGACATAACACTTACCGCTAATACTATTTCTTTCACCCCAGCGCTTTTTAAAAGCTCCATTTGACGCTCTATAACGGGTTTATTCCCAACAGGAATTAATGTTTTGGGAATAGTGCAAGTTAAAGGTCTAAGACGCGTACCCCAACCACCAGAGAGAATTAATCCTTTTGTCATGATAGTTTTATTTATCTCTTTTTTTATCTAATACAAATTGAAAACCGAGAATGTGAAAGGTGAACTCTTGTTAAAATGATATAATCTAAATTAAAACCCCATTTAACTTAAAATTATGGAATTAAATTATTTACAATACAATTGAATATAGTGTTTAGATAAGCAAGTCTAGCTAGCGCAACTTCATAATTTATAACAACAAAGATTTTAAAATACTTTTAATTCTCATAATTCAATATACGAAATTATTCTTTTAAAGAGATTAAAGATGCATTGTATTCATGGTTTAGACGTAATTAATTGTCCTATTTGCCGCATGACTAAATATACACTTCCAACCAAGTTTATCGAATCTAAAAACCCATGGAGTAACCCTCTAAAACCCGAAACACTCAATTATAAAACAAATGTTCAAAAAAAGAATACATTAAAAAATAAATTGCCAAAGAATAAACAGCCTTTTGAGGGACTCAAATTAGTAAACCCTATTCCAGACTCTCCATTCTCGAAGAAAATTCCCGAATTTAAGAACAAAATGTTTGAAGAACGGATGAGAGAAATCGATATTGGGAATCCAGATACCCATGGAGTTTCAGAGAAGACTAAATTTCCAAACCCAGATCTAAATATAAACGAATTTGCGCAGAAAGATTAATAGAAATATTTGAAGCGTATTTTCTTTCTTAATTCTAATTGTATCGATAATTGCAATAAAACAAATTCTCTTTGTTTTTTAAGTAAAATTTTTATAAGTATTCGATAAATGACAAATTATATACCTTTAAAAATATAAATGGTGAAGTTTAAATGGAAATCGAATGGATAACCCATGCGTGTTTTAAAATAAAAACCCATAACGGAAAGGTAATTTACCTTGACCCTTATAAAATATCTTTTAGAGAGGATAAAGCAGATATTATCGTAAGCAGCCATAGTCATCATGACCATCTAGATGATTCTGCTATTGAAAATGTTTTAAAAGAAGATACGATAGTTCTCGGTCCAGAATCGATTTCAAGAAAGTTAAAGAAATATAATGGGAAAGGAATGAAAATTGGGGAAGTTCGAGACTTTAATGGGATCAGCATCCAACTTGTTCCAGCCTATACGGTAAACAAAAGCACCCATCCTAAGAATAATGAATGGGCGGGAATTATTGTAACTGCTGAAGGTAAAAGAGTATATCATGCGGGAGATACTGAGAGAATCCCTGAAATGAAACACTTACATAAAAAGATCACAGTAGCTTTATTACCATGTGGTGGGACTTATACTATGGATTTTCAAGAGGCAATTGAGGCCACAGTGGATATTGAACCTGAAATTGTGGTACCAATGCACAACTGGGATAAAAAACTAGAGGATTTTGAAGCACTTTTAAAGCAGAAAGCCCCAAAAATTCAAGTGGAGATTTTGAAAAACAAAACACTTAAGATATGAAGAAAATAAAATTAATATCGAGCATATGGATCAAAAAGAGGGATTCTTAAGCAAGATCTGAGGAATTATTAATATATTCTATCATAATTTATACAAGCAATTTTTTTATAAATATCAAAATCGATAATAAGTTAATTAGTTAAAAAACATTTAGCAATATATAGCAAAAATAGTTGAGAGAATATGGAAATTAACAAAGATTTGATTGATGATACCAGAGTGGCATACATTTCAATGGAAATTGGTATGGACAGTAATATCCCCACCTATAGCGGTGGCTTAGGCGTTTTAGCGGGAGATACAGTACGTTCTGCGGCAGATTTAGAAATCCCAATGGTTGGCATCTGCCTCTGTTACAGTTCTGGTTATTTTTATCAATTGTTTAATGAAAAAGGAGAGCAAAAAGAGAAAGAAATTGAATGGAGTTTTTTCTACGAATTTGATAAGGTAGAAAAACCTATCAAGATGATGTTAGAAGATCGCGAGATTAAAGTTTCCGCATGGCTCTATAAAATGATTGGACAATCTGGGCATGTGATTCCGATATATTTACTTACCACTGAGGTTGAGGGAAATGAAGATTGGATGCAAAAATTAACCGGATCCCTTTATGACTCGACCTCTAAATGGAATAGAATTGCTCAAGAAATGATTTTAGGTATTGGTGGAGTAAAATTACTGAAATCTTTAGGTTATGAAAATATAACAACCTATCATATTAATGAAGGACATGGAGCTTTTTCTACCATAGAATTATATAAAAACTTGGGTGAGGACCTTTATAAAGTTAAAGAGAGAGTCGCCTTTACAACTCACACACCTGTTCCCGCTGGACATGATCGTTTCGGTAAGGATTTAGTAGACAAAGTGTTTGTTGACAGATTCCCAAAAAAATTATTAGAGCTCGGAACTGAAAACGGTGAACTAAATATGACTTTGTTGGCAATGAATTGTTCCCGGTATATTAATGCGGTAGCTCAAAAACATGGAGAGACTACCAGAGAAATGTTCCCCAACTATGAGATCGATGCAATTACAAATGGGATTCATCTTCCATTCTGGGTATCAAAACCAATCCAGCGAATATTTGACAGAAAATGGCCTAATTGGAAATCAAAACCAGACGTTCTCTCAAATGCGATAGAAATTGACGATTTAGAATTATTCGATGCCCATATAGAAAATAAATTTAATTTAATTAGTTATCAGAAAGGACATTCTTGGAATCTCTTGGATGAGGAATTAATAACTATCGGTTTTGCGCGTAGATTTGCCACATATAAAAGAGCTATTTTGATATTTCACAATTTGGATCGATTAGGAAAAATGTGTAAGGGGGAAGTTCAATTTATTTTCGCAGGAAAAGCTCATCCAAAGGATCAGGCAGGAAAGGATTATATCAAAAAGATTTTTGAAGCAGGAGAGTATCTCTACGATAATTATGGTGTTAAGGTAGTTCTTATGGAGAATTATAATATGGATCTTGCTCATATGCTTGTAAGCGGTGTAGATGTATGGCTAAATTGTCCGGAGCGCTACAGAGAAGCTAGCGGGACAAGTGGAATGAAGGCAGCCTTAAATGGTGTTCTCAATTTCAGCGTCTTGGATGGATGGTGGATCGAAGGATTTCGGAAACAACCCGATGCGGGTTGGGCAATCGGTAAATTTCCCGAAGATTATGCAGAAAATGAAACACTAAATGATTGGGAACGGGATGCCAAAGAAATATATGATATTTTAGAAAATGAAATTATCCCAACCTACATGAATCACGATGAATGGTTATATAAGTGTAAAAATGCGATTTCTCTAGCCGCTTATTTTAACACACATCGCATGGTAAAAGAGTATGCTCAAAAAGGTTATAATTTAAAAAAGCAGAAACCCTGGAAATATATCTCAGAATAGAATTCTAGTTTTAAATCTTATATCCTAATCCTTTCTTTATTATTAATAATGTATTCTACTATATTCAGGGAAGTTAAAAAAATTAAAAAATAAAAATTTATTAGCCTAATGATTATTAAACACAATCAAATAAATTGAATGGACGTAATTTGATATACTCATCAAAATTTTTCCGCCTAAAATAGTCATCGAGAACTTGCTCTAAGATTTCTTTCATCTTTTCTATTCCCGCTTTAATCCCTTCCATATCTTTGGTGAGTAAAAGTAGATATTCAGAGCTGCCCTCCATATAATAGCATCCCTTCTCCAAGTTTTTATCAAAATGCTTTTCAATGATTTGATTGGTGTTTTTAATCTCTTCAGTATCGCAGAAAATCACAATCAGATAAGTATCAGTGTATTCTCTTTTTAAATATGAATCTCTAATACCTGCTGCTTGGAGAGTTGTGTTAAAGAATTCATTAAAGAGAAATTGCAGCGGTGTCAATTCTTTTCTAAATCTAATTTTATTATGATAAAATCGAAAATCTTCGGTTAATTTTAGGGGTTCTCCTTCAATATAATTAATTTCTTTAGGTTTATTTTTAAACTCAAACTTCTCTACGTAATAAGACATTGACATATACCTTTTGCAAATAATTGCATTAAAATTTCAATAAAAATCGTTCTAATTAATCTATAATTTGATTTTTAAAAAAGATCGCGTTTATAAATCGAAAAATATTCATAGTTTAACTGAATCTCAATAAAGGGATACATCTCTCAATATTTATAATATAAATTTAATGAGAAAAATTGGAGCTTATGATAGAATATGCCGGAAGCAGAAAAAATTAGATATAAAAAAATGAAGATTATTGTTTGTATTTCTTAAGCATTTCTTCGGGAGTAAAGATTCCATCTTCTGTAATAATACCAGTTACCAATCGAAAGGGTGTGATATCAAAAGCGTAATTGAGGCATTTGACACCCTCAGGGACGGCTTGGACTTTTCCTAGGATCCTCCCGACTTCTGAGGGATCTCTTTGTTCAATTTCTACATCATCAACTGTATCCTCCAAGGAAAGCGTGGAAGTAGGGCATGCTACATAAAAAGGAATGTCGTTATCTTTCGCTGCCAATGCAACATGATATGTCCCAATTTTATTAAAGACCGCATCAGAACTTACCCTATCTGTGCCTACAATAACTTTGTCGATTTTACCGAGTCGCATTAACAGGCCTGCTGAGTTGTCAGCGATGACATTTACGGGAATATTATCATATTGACATTCATATGCGGTGAGTCTTGCCCCTTGTAACCGTGGTCGAGTTTCATCTGCGATTACAGAGATATTTTTGCCTTGTTCAATAGCGGCTCGAACGGGCGCTAAAGCAGTCCCATATTGGACTGTTGCCAAAGAACCTGCGTTGCAATGCGTTAATACGGTATCTCCGTCATCCAAGATTTTTGCTCCATGTTTCCCGAGACTCTTATTCACATTTACATCTTCTTGAGCTACTAATTGTGCTTCTTCGATAACTTCTTCGGAAATTTCTGGTGGGGTACCAGAAGAATTCTTCACAATTTTCATAATTCTATTGACTGCCCAGAAAAGATTTGAAGCTGTAGGTCGAGCAGCTTTCATATAATCAGCAGCCTCATCCATTTTTTCAAGAAATTTATCTTTAGGCAACTCTTTATATTCAATTGTTGCTAATGCCATTCCCATAGCAGCCGCAGCACCTATAGCAGGGGCGCCTCGTATGTTCATAACAGTTATAGAATTTGCAACATCTCGATAATCACCAAATTCTAGGAATTTTAATTCGTGCGGAAGAATTGTTTGATCGATCATCTTTACTTTCTTTTCTTCTTCTAACCATTCTATTGATGGGATCATCTTCAAATCATCTTTTTAATCGCTGTTTTATATTTCTAATAATTGAGAATATTCCAATCTTTAAAAAATTAGATTGTATAAAAACTAGCATATATGAGGATAAAATAAATTAAGATTTTTAAGAGATTATTATAAATTATTAAAATTTTAATTTGTATTGAAATTGAGAGAAGGGTTTTATTTTTACTGAAAAATATTCAGTGCTGTTTGAGTCGATTCCTTTGCTTCCTCAATACTCACCATTCCAATGGTAACAGCACAAATATTATGCTGTTTGATATATTCATATGCCTTTTGAGGAGAGAGCTTTCCGACCGCTAGAGTTTTCATTCCAATAAAAGAATACTGGTCATTTTCATCCACCAATTTTTCTAGTTCCTCCTTATTCCCCATATATAATCCATTTACGTTGAAGGGAACTAAAATAGCTTTCACATTTAAATTATTTTCAATTATAAACTTCATTGTTTTGACTGGATTATGAAGTGCAACTCCAGGGATTATTCCTAATGAAGAAATCTCTTCAACTAAATTAATTAAACGCTCATCCATCTTATCTAGCTTCAATAAACGAATTTATTTACAATTTATATTGCAAATTACTTTGTATAGCAAAGCTTATATATTAAAAAATCTTCTATTGATTTAAAGAACTTTGTATAACAAAGCTCAATAAAGAGATTTTAAAAAGTGATAAAATTGGAAAATAAAAAAAATATAAGTTTAAAAGAATTAGAAAAGAAAGCTTATAAATCTATATTTGAAGATGGACTATGGGATATATTTTTTGGAATGATATTTCTAGGGTTTAGTTTAACCTTTATAGAATTGAATAGCGAATTTGAAATTGTGTTGAAATATTTTTTAATCATTGCCCCTTGGAACCTTGGAGCGATTTTAATTCTTATGTTAGGTAAACGCTACATTACGATTCCGAGATTAGGCTATGTTGAATTTGGTCCTAAAAGACAGAAAGCAAAGCATAAATTAGGCTATTTTATAATCATTAATATAATGGTCTTTGCTCTGTTATTAGCACTTCCTCTTAGTGGTATTTTAGGAGATCTGTCATTAGGGAATTCTTTAACAGCTTTGCTTATTGGATTCCTTATTATTTGGCTTCCTTTAAGTGTCGTGGCATTTATATTTTCATTTTCTCGATTGTATATTTACGCCATTATGGGAGGAATTAGTTTCTATTTGACAGAAATTTTGTATCCTTTAGTTGGAGAACCTTTTGATGCGATTATAAGTTTTGGAATTATTGGTGGGATAATGATAATTATTGGAATAGCTCTTTTGGTCAGGTTTCTTCAAAAATATCCATCAGTAAAAATAAATAATAAAGTTTGAACTGGAGGAACACAGTTTTGTCAGATGATGAAGAAATAGATGAGAAAATACCAAAATTAACAAAAATAGAGAAATTGATCCACCAACCAGCGCGGTTAAGGATTATGTCATATCTCTACATTGTAAATAAAGCTGATATGGTGTTTCTTAAAAATCAGACTGGATTGACTTGGGGTAATTTATCATCCCATATGTCAAAATTGGAAGATAAAGGACTAGTTAAAATAGAAAAAAAATTTAAGAATAAGAAGCCTTTAACGATTCTCCAACTTACAAACCAAGGGAAAAATGCTTTTGAATCATATCGGAAAAAAATGACTCACATGCTAGGAGACCTGAATTAACGAAATATATCTTTTTTTAAAATACATTCTTTTTTTTATAATTAGGATCATACTTTTGTCTAATTTGTTCATACTTCCTTTTGCCAATCATTTTCAACGCACTACTCATACTGACTCACGAGATTTTCATATTATTTTAGATAACAAAAGACTTTAAAAAGGAATTAAACACAATTAATATAGGAACTCATAAAAAAAATTGATCCAAAATGAAAATTGTAAAGAAAGAAAAAACAACCAGCGCGGCATGCAAATGTGGCGGTGGATGCGTCAGTTCTTCATGTAAGTGCGGTGGCGGTTGCATTTGTAAATGTGGCGGCGGCTGTTAAACTTAAATAAATTTTTATAATTTCCTTTTTTTATTATTCTCTTTTATCCTAATTGAATTCTAATACTGTTATTTAAAGACATAATTCAAGTTATATCAGGTTTAAATTTTTCGAGATCATTTTTTATAATTAGAAACTAGTGCTTGGTGTAGTCATTTATTTTAGATTATTTTGGAAGAGAGGAGAATACAAAGAATAATCTCTAAAATAAAAAATTCAGATTAGTAATCTATAACATTAAGAGTTAAATAGGAACTTAGCTGAATAATCATAATAACATAAAAATATAGAGAACTGATATATATGAGCATTATTGATTTGTTCACCTTTCCACATTTTTACTTTATGCTAAGCACACTGCTATTAATCTCGATTGGGATCTATTTTGTCCTTGCTCACAATCCAGAGAATTGGTTTTTTTTACATAAACTCTTTATGGGACTTGGATTGATTGTCGCAATCGTAGGATTAATTGTGGTCGGAGCGCTAAGATTGACCATAATTCATGCGATTTTAGGGCTAATAACAGTGATTTTACTTACTCTTTCCATCATTGGAGGGCTTTATGCCACGAAGAAGCAAGAAAAAAAACTGAGAACAGGACATATTTGGTTTGGGAGATTGGTTTATTTGGTTGCATTAATCGTAATCATCATTGGAATCCTGACCTTTCTTGGAATTATCTAATAATTTTAACTCATAACTTACTCAATTTTTTCATTTTTTTTCTTTTGTAAAACTATTCATCCAGTTTAGTTGAAGAGATTCATAAATTTAGATTTCCTTAATGATATTTTTAAGAATTAAAAATTGTTTGTATATCATAAAAACCACCCTCAATAAGGATGGCAGAAAAAGAGGAATATTTAGATTTTGAAGAGTGGAGGGAGAAGGGATTTCCGGATTCTATCGCAAGAGAATGGAGTTTGAAACAATTTGATTTGAAAGAAGCGGTACAATGGAAACATTATGGATTTACCGTTGATGAAGCTTCTAGATATCGCGCAGAAGGATTATCTCCAGAAGAAGTTGCTTATCAAAAGTATGAAAACCATCACAAGTAGCATCGAGAAACCAAAAGAGAAAGAGACAGAAAAGAAGAGCGATTTAAACAATAATCCATTTATATTTTTAACATAATTGTAAGCAAGTTCAGAATTTAATTCATAAAAGAATGAAAATCTTTTTATTCTTTTAGCAATCTGGTTGTTTAATAAAATCCTTATCTAAGTAAAAAGCTTAATTTTTAATTTAAATTCAATATGTTTAAATAGATCCATAATCATGATTTATATGGTTATCAAATCTTACATTCATTCATCGCTAATAATATTCAAAGACAAATTTGCAATATCTTTACATTTACGTTCACACTTTGCCAAAATGAGAACATATACTGCACGATCTAATCATATAAGGGTAGGGTGAGCAAAGCATAATGTATGAACAAAAATTAAGCCGCAAATGTGGTTCGTGTGGAAATTATGACTCCAATAAGCATAAATGTAATTTTTTCCATAAGAAATTGCCAGAAAGTGCTTATTGTGTGGTTGAGGAAAATACCGTTTTTTTTATAACTTAATTTTTTTAGTTTTTTTCTTATTTATACTTTATAGAGTTATGCCTATTTCTAAGACCTCAAATATAGAGGAATCTTTAATAAGAATCAGAGCAATGTAGTCTTATATACAATATTAATTAGTCTAAAAAGGAAATGAAAGCAATAATTATAGGTTCGGGCATATCTGGTCTTACTGCTGCAGCTTACTTAGCTCAAAAAGGGCATGATGTCGCAGTTTACGAGCAATTTCACCGTGCTGGTGGAGTCTGTGGCCCCTTTAAAAAAAACGGATATAAATGGGATTTAGGGCAACTAATTATTGAAGGTTTAGGACCTGATGAGCCCTTGGGAAGGATATTATCCGAGCTTAATATTAATGGTTATGAACTCGAGGTGGAAGATAGAGGCTATGTTTTCCCCAATTTCGAAATAAACAAACCTAAAGATTATGAAGGGGTAAAATGGCGTATAGAGTATCTGAAAGAATTATTCCCCGAGGACGCTGATGGATTGGAAAGATATTGGAAAGATTTTTTACATTTCACCAGCTTAATGACATTCGCAAGAAGAATGGAAAATTCCAAGAGATTAAAGGCATTTTATTGGAAATTACGACTATTTGCAAAATTATTTTCATCCGGACTATTTTCAAAGAAAGATTGGAGCGCCACAAAGCTGATGGATTATTATTTTACGAATGAAGCTCTTCAACTGGTTTTTATTTCAATCATCGCGGACTTCTTTACCCCTCCCAGTGAATTTTTGGGATTAGGGGTTTTCAGCTTAAATCCTGAAGCGATTTATGACAAACGAATTCCGAAAAAAATTGATAAGAACAAAATACAATTGTATCATTACAATATATTAGGAGGAATGAATAAATTAATCGATGCTCTTGTTTCTCGAATAGAGGCGCTTGGTGGAGAAATTATTCTTAATACACCCGTGAACAAAATTAGAATAGAGAATGATGAAGTAAAAGGTATAATTGATGGTAAGGGAAACGAAGTTGAGGCAGATATAGTAATTGCCTCGGGAGCCGCAAAAAAGATATTCTTTGATCTTGTTGGTGAGGAATATTTACCCGAAGAATTTATAGAATCGATAAATAATATGATGTTAATGGAATCGATATTCATGCTCCAGTTAGGGATAGACAAATCTTATGATCTCTCTAACTATAATAATAACTACACAGTGAGATATTATTATAGAATTGAATCCACCAAAGCATTGGAAGAAAGTATTGAAGATGAACGATCTGGTAATTATCATAAGGGTGAAAAAGGTTTTGTTGTCCATATTCCTACATTCCACACACCCGAGATGGCTCCAGATGGAAACCATGCAATGACCCTATATACCATCTGTCCTGACCGATTAAAGGAAGGTACGTGGGAAGAGAGAAAAGAAGAATTTGCCGCAAAATTAATCGAATATGCAGAGGAATACTTTCCAAATTTAAGCGATGCGATTTTGATACAAGAAATTCTCACTCCCCAAGATTTCCGTAAAAGGACATATTCAGATCACCATGCATTTGGAGGACTCGCGCCCTATCTTAATAGTTCAGGGATTTCGCACCAAACCCCAATTAAAGGATTATGGTTTATTGGTGCGCAAAGTGAGACTGGCGGAGGTATCAACAATGTAATGCCTGGAGCATATAAAACTGCACAACTTGTCAATTCAAAGTATGCAGATAATTAGAGTAAGATATTTTTCAGGAATTTTTAAATATTTTTTTCCTTTAAAGAACATCATCTCCTTCTTTTATCTCGATTTTAAGAAGTTTTATGCTCAAAGTTTAAAAGAGGAAAGGCAATAGATTACCAAATCCTAATTTGGGATTGCTCTTGACCATATATATGATTAATTCAAAATCTAATTAGAATTAATTTTAGAGGCGAAATAATTGATTCAAAAAAAATTAGAATCTATATTCATACTACTACTTTTTTCTTTTAGCTCATTTCTAATTATAACCGTTGAATCCCAAAACCTTAATTCTATAAACAAGAATGAAGAAAATATTGGGCTATCAGTGAATTCTATAGTCAATGAAGAAATTACCCTTATTGTAGGTAGCGATGAAACTGCTGTGGAAACGGGTATATTAGCATTTATTAATAATTTGGATGATGATATTGAAATTAAAAAGCAAAATGATATTCTTCCAACTGATTCACCAGATATAATCATTAAAGAGCAATAATCAGTATTGAATTCGCTATTTTTCCTCCTCAAATTATTGGGGGAACAATACAAATGATTGGGTTTGGATTTTTTCAAATACTTCCTTAGATAGCAGAAATATTTCAATTGCAGGATTTCCGGGACTAGAGACGGAGCATATATTCAATGTTAACGCTGAAATTGTATATTTTCTCGATGGTATATATTACAGTGTATGGCAATTAGAAGACTCTCAAGGGATTATTGGTCTCTATGAGAAAAAAACCGAATTACTTATACATGGTCTTTTTTATTTTTCGGGTACTAACAAATGGGAAATAAATATGACAGAAACAAATATAATCATTCCCTCAAATGATCATAGTCCAGAATTTTCTCAGATTTCCTTAGAACCAATACTAGGGAATCTTACTACATTATTTAGTTTTACTGGAAATTATTCTGATAAGGATAAGAATGCTCCAATTTTCATCAATACAGTCATTAATAATACAGTCTATCCTATGAGAAAGATAGATCCGTTGGATACCAACTATGAAAATGTAGTTGATTTTATTTATGAAACTTATTTACCTAATGGAACTTACGAATACTTAATTGCGGTTTTTTATAGTTTATATGGTAAAAAAATGATAGCATATATGAAGCAAATGGCGGACTTGACTTTCGATAAATTCTTCCTCAGAGATATTAACCCATCCATGGGAAACACTTGAGGGTGAATGAATTATTTATAATTTCATACAAATCACTATAAGTTAATAAGCTCGCAATTAGCTTCTCTAAGTTTCACGGTAATGTCAGCCATCTTATCTGGAGAAAATTCGGAAGTAGCTGCCACAAAAAAACCTCTAAATTCGATTCCATATTCTTTTTCTACATACTCCTTTTTTTTAAGGAAAGTATCAATCTTTTTTTCAGTGCGTAATACAGATGTGATTTCTACGATGATTGGAGGTTCAATAGAAAACCCATCGATTTCAACTTCTGTTGTATCCTCGGACACAAAAGATTCTGGATCTTTCATTTTTTTAGATTCTAAGGTGAGTTTTTCATAACCTTCGCTTTTAAGGATTTTAATAATAACATTTCGCCCAAATTGCTCAAATGGTTTTCCGAGACTCTGTTGGATGTTTTGCAATATGATTGAGATTCGATCAAAACGTTGGTCCACCTTCTCAAAGCGTTGATCCATTGTCTGCTGCATAGTCTCAAAGCGCTTGTCCATCTTCTCAAAACGTTGGTCCATCTTCTCGAAGCGTTGATCCATTGTCTGCTGCATGGTCTCGAAGCGCTTGTCCATCTTCTCGAAGCGTTGATCCATTGTCTGCTGCATGGTCTCGAAGCGCTTGTCCATCTTCTCGAAGCGTTGATCCATTGTCTGCTGCATGGTCTCGAAGCGCTTGTCCATCTTCTCGAAGCGTTGATCCATTGTCTGCTGCATGGTCTCGAAGCGCTTGTCCATCTTCTCGAAGCGTTGATCCATTGTCTGCTGCATGGTCTCGAAGCGCTTGTCCATCTTCTCGAAGCGTTGATCCATTGTCTGCTGCATGGTCTCAAAACGTTGGTCCATCTTC
>SHMW01000074.1 GCA_008080735.1 Promethearchaeota archaeon | reverse complement strand
CGTTGAATTGCTGATTTCCGATGCGATTCATCTTATCCCTTAAGGGATGCGTTTTCTCGCATTTTCAATGATAAATTTTAAAAGAATAATGATAGAAAAAAAAGAATACTTGAAACAATGAAAGGGTAAGTGAGATTATCATCTATTTCCAAATCAAGATAATCTAGTAAACCAATTATCATTGAACCTATAAAGGTTAAAATAAATATACCCAAGTAGCCAAATAGTTCTTGAGCATTTATTATCAGTAAAAAAATTATTCCTGACAGGAATCCTACTACTATTCCTGAATAGAGCCCGGCATACGTTTTTTGAGTATTTCTTATCTTTTTTTTTCCAAACACCCTTCCAATGAGGTTAGACGCCATATCACCAAAGATAGAGATAATCATAGCAGTACAAATCATCATAGGACCAAGGGGTTGAAATAGTCCATAGAGTATAATTATTGAGAAACATCCGATCGTCATCGAGATCTGTGGACCTAATCGCAAATGTAATTCTTTTTCTCTAAGGATTTTATTAACAGATTTCAAGGGATATAACTTGGGTTTCAAGATACGGAAAAAGTCCGCAGTCAACAATCCAAAAAGCGAGATCCCAACCAAGAAGACAACTAGATACTGAGTAAAAATCATGTTATTGCTCTCTGAGAGAAAAATTGAATAAAAGAGCATATAAAGATCTTCTGGCAATAATTCAGAGAGATATATGAATACATGTTTTGTCCAAAAACCAAAATTAAAATAAAATAACACCACAAACAAGACTACCAGATGTGTAAGTTTTCGATAAAGATCGTATTTAAAGGGGAGTATATTTCTAGTAGAAAAAGATTCTTCAAATTTGGGTAGTCCATTGCCTCTGTTTACTTTCCGTTTCTCGTTATAAATGAATATTAAGAAAAGAGGGAAAAATAAGATGAGAAAACTGATAGTTAAATAATCAAATGGAAATACTAAAAAATCAATATTTGATAGTTCGGAGTTATTTACAATTATTAAATTTACGGAGACAGAAATTACCAAAACAGCAAAATTCGCTATATTATTTGTAAAAGCACCTATGTCTCCATTATCTTTAGCCATTATGGCAATATATAGAATAAAAAGAGAATAGGAATAGAGAATACAAATAATTAAAAGTGAAAGAAATTGCACAAATACTATCCACTGTGGTATGTTTTACTATTGAAAATTTTTTTTATGATAAAAATGTTGATATAAGAAATAAAAAGGATTAAAAAGTATAAAAAAGAACAAAAAAAAAGAGAAATAAGAATTAAAATGCAGATTCATCAATCTGAGGCATATCTGCGTCATTGATTGATTTTTGGATTTTTTCCTCAGAAAGTTCGAAGTTCTCCAGTTCTCCAGTCATGTATTCCTTGTAAGCAAGTAGATCAAAATAGCCATGACCGCTGAAGTTAAAGACGATGGTCTTCTTCTCGTTCTTCTCTTTAGCTTTAAGAGCTTGATTCATCGCTTCTTTTACCGCGTGATTAGTTTCGGGGGCAGGTAAGATTCCTTCCGCCTTTGCGAATAACATACCCGCCTCTATCACTTCAAGCTGATGGTGCATCGTGGCTTCAATTACTCCATTATTGTACAGATTGGATACGATAGGTGCAATACCATGGTAACGTAGGCCACCAGCGTGGATTGGGCTGGGAATAAAATTGTGACCAAGAGTATGCATTTTCAAGATAGGAGCCTTTTTAGCGGAATCTCCATAATCCCATGTGTACTTTCCTTTACATACACTAGGACATGCTCGTGGTTCTACACCTATAATCTGTATGTCTGGAGCATCCCCTCGAATTTTATCTCGAGCAAACGGAATCGCCATTCCAGAAAAATTAGAACCACCCCCCATACATCCGATTACAATATCTGGCTGGTCAATTCCGGCTTTCTTGAGTTGTTGCTGAGTTTCTTGTCCTACTACTGTCTGATGTAGGCATACAAAATTCACAACACTACCTAGGGAATATCTGATTTTTTCACTTCTTAAACTATGCTCTACTGCCTCTGAAATAGCGATACCCAAGCTCCCAGGATGGTCCGGATCATTTTCATAATAACTCCTTCCAGATTCCGTAAAACGTGAAGGAGAAGCATGAACCTCTCCATCATATGATCGCATGAGAATTTTTCGCCCTGGTTTTTGGAGGAAGCTTGCTCTCACCATATACACCGTACATGTAATGTTAAAAAGCGAACACCCATATGAAAGACCCGATCCCCATTGCCCTGCGCCAGTTTCAGTCACTAACTCATTTATTCCATCCGCCTTTGCATAATATGCTTGGGCAAGAGCTGTATTCGGTTTATGTGAGCCTGTTGGAGAGACAGATTCATTCTTATAAAAGATTTTTATTTCCTCTCCTTCTACTCCTAATTCCTTTTCAAGTCCATATGCTCTGTGAAGCGGAGTAGGTCTATGTGATCTCGCATATATCTCCCTTAATTCCTTAGGGATAGGAATGGTAGGTTCTTGGGAAACCTCTTGTATTACGCATTCTTTTGGAAAAATTGCCGCAGCTAATTCAAATGGTGCGGGTTTCCCATCCATCGGGTTAATTAAGGGCGTCATAGGTGTGGGCAAATCTGGTAGAATATTCACCCATTGTTTTGGTACTTCTTTCGGATCTAATAAAATCCTTGCGTTAAAATAGTCTGTCATAATTTACACGTTTTTTTTATTTAATGTGTTTCATAATAAAATTGGGAATCAATAGTATTAATGCATTTAAATAAAAATGTTAATATTTTGAAAACGCAATCAAAATATCAGAAAAAAGACATCAATTGAAATAGTCCATTGCAAAGGCGTTTTATTGCCAACGCCAAGCCCACTGCCAACGCCAAGAATTGATTTTTACAGGAGCCATTGTGCTTATATTATAGGAACTATTTAGTTTTAGTTATTTTTTAAAATTTAAAAATCTATGCTTTTCGTTGAAAATGACATTTCTTAATTAGAGAGAAAATAGTGAAAAAGGGTTTTATTTTAGTGATTCTTTAAATGCGGATGCTGGAAGAAATTATTCTTCAAAAATTTTAATTAAATTTTTTGCAGCAACTCTCATAACTTTAACGGTTTTCATCATCGTATCAATCTCCGTTCCCGCACAGACAATAACTAATTTCCCTGCATTAGTTATGACAATGTATCCATCCTCAGCACGTAATATAATTTCACTAAGATCTTCTTGGAAAAGCTGCTGAATGGTGGATCTTCCGGTCATTAATAGTGCTGATGCGAGACCACAAAATTGATCCCCATCGACTTGATATTGAGGTAAGGCGGAAAAAGCGATCTGATATCCCTCTGAAGAAACTAATGCGATTGCCTCAATTTCTGCATTCGAAGTAATAAATGTTATTTCGGGGGAAATTTTTTCAATATCATCATTAGTAATGCCCAAATCGGAACCGAATTGGATGGTAAAAACCTCGATTAATTTAATTTATATTCAATTTAATTATAATAATTTATATCATTATAGAAATAAATTTTCAATTTATTCTTTTGGTTATGAAAATTTGCTTAAAATTATCCTAAAGAAAATACCTAAAAAAATATAAAGAAAATTTACCATCTAGAGTAAAGAAAAAGAATCATAAAGTTAAAAATGATCACTACAAGAGAGTCAATTAATTATCAATTCTCATTGATTTATGGATACTCGTCGCCAAACTTGGAGAATTTAATGGTTGGTGATATCATTAGTCCAGGTAATCTGACAAAGAATCTTATTAAAGATTTGACGAAGGATGTTATAAAATATTTAACAGAGTATAATGCTATGCTGAGAGACTATACGGGTTCAGAACTATACGCCGTGGAATTTGAGCTAATAAATTTCAACGAAAAGGCCGCAAGCACTAGAATATATCCTAAATCTATGATGCTAGTTCCTGGGACATATAAAGAATGTGAAAGTTTAATGCTCGCACTGAAACCCGAAACAGGGTATTTAAACGTTCATAAATCCAGTCAATCGATTAATAATATTAGTAAATTATTTTTCGAAGTTGAGGAATATGCTAACCATCCAGATCTCAATACTAACGAGACAACACAAGTCTACAATGTGTTTGCCCAGAGATTTAGTAAAAAACTATATGGAGAATTATTAGAAGAGAAATGGAATAAAAAATTAATAGGTCTATCCGAATCATTACCCACTGATAAAGAACAGTTAGATACATATAGCAAACTGAAATCCAGAATTGAGATTAATTTACATAAAAAACCCTTAGAATTAAATTTCACAGAGATAGATTTTGATAAAATTAAAAATCCATTTGAAGGAAAGACTGCTCTTGAACACCTTAAATTTAGTATTACTGAACCCAGTGCGGGATTTGTCGCTGAAAAAACTCTTAAATTAGGGTCTAATCTATTGAATTTAGCCAATTTCGGGACAATCGATGAATTTCAAGATAAATTGACTTACTATATTTTAAACAAGTTAAAGAATATTAAACCAATTATTCAAGATGATTGGGAAGAAAAAAAACTAATTTCTTTAGTTGGGAAGCAAATTGAAGAAATTAAAACTCAATTTGATGTATTTAACGCACACTGTCGAGATTTCTTAACTAGTGGCGTGAAGGGAAATTTAGATGAGATATTAATTAAATTAAGAGATTTCCTTGAAGAAAACCTACAAAATGGAATTATAGATCTCAAGGATATTTATCAGATTTTGAAAAATTTCATAAAAAGAATAATTACGGAAAAAGTGAATATTAGGGCAAATTTTTTCGAATCATCCTTTAATTATTTCTCAGAATTAATCAAAAGGTCTTTTGAAACGATTCTAAATAATTTTCCTAAATATCTCTTAAATATTAGGCTTAAAAAATTAATCCAGCGATTAACTGTAAATCTTAAACAAGAATTTGAAAAAGAAGAAAACCCCGTGCGATTGCTAGGAAATAAATTTATAGATGAGTTAAAAGAATATCTTCTAAGAACTATTAAAAAATATTCATTATTTCCTAAAAATGAGATAAAATTTGATAAACAAATTATTCAAAAAAACTTTTCACGATTAATAAATAATCATTTGGATGATTTTTTCAAGAATGTAGGTTTAGGTATAAAAGAAATAATATCCTTTGCGGAAATAAATCTCAAGGAGGAATTAAACCAAATTAACTCCCATATTAGTAAATTTAAAAAATTTTCTGGGGAAATACATTTTTTGTTGAGTTATATTTTAAGGTATTCAACAATCAATAGATTTCTTAAAGACATCCCTGACAAAGAGATCTCTGACCCTGTTTCCTTCTCAACTAAATTCCATAGATTTCTTGAAAAGAGATTAGCAGGGATTAATCTAGAGTGGAAATCCTTGATTTTAGATTGGATTAAAGATTATGCGAAATTGTTCTTCAAACTTGATATGAATAGAAATTGGACGTTATATGAGATTTATAATGATTTTATCAATTATCTTGAAGAGAGAGAATATAAGGCAAGAGATCCAGATAATTTTGTAAATTTTTTGGATACCTTTATTTCAAACATTGTTGATCGCAAGGAAAAACACAGTTTAATTAGATTATATGAACAATATAAATATTTTAGTGGGATTAAGACAGAATTTCCAAAATATCTTCGAAAAAAAATTGAGGAAGAGATTTCTACATTCAATATTGAATGGGAAACAGACTATAATTTGATTTTTATATCCTCTGATAATAATGAGAATAGTTTTTATGAATACTTAAAAGAGAATGAACTAAAATATTTTTCAGATTTGATACCCATCCCATCAAATTTAATCCTTAGACACCAATTTACTCATGAGGAATTAGATTTATTTGAGGGAGATTTGTTTCAGGTTTTTGCTTTTAAATATTGGGGAGAAGCAAATATAGCATTTAATTTATCTGACAATTTTAAGAAAGTATACAGAGAGTGGATAAAAGAATTATGATAAGTGGAATTAAGAGAAAATCTACCGCCGTTGAAAGTGCATTTCGATATTTTCAAACTGTCGATCTAATTATATCACATTTTAAAAGAGACGCAGATAAACAAAAGATTTTTGAATTATTAGATGAGACTTTTACCTTAAAAGATCTTCTTATATCAACAGCTTCCATCCATATCTATCATAATCTTGGGATTAGGGTTGAGGAAGCGATAGATATGGAAAAGGGCACAGTAGAATCCTCAAAAAAGCAAGAATTAATGGAAAAGAAGGTTATATTTAATGAAGTTAAAGAGCTTCTGAAAGATTCATTTCAATCCGAAATTGACATGTTATTTCGAATAATCGCCCTTGAAAATAAATTTATACGTATATTGATTGAAATAAGAGACCCAGATATATTAGAGAGTCAGAGAGAGAGTGTATTAGAGGAAATCGATTACTATCTTGAAAAAGAACTAAGAACAATCATATTAGATTATAAATCGTTTAATTTTTATGATCTGATTGGTGATCTTATAGGAATTAATAATACCATTAAAAAGGAAATTTTTAAGGAAAGTGGAGATCTAAAAGAGCTTTCGATGGATTTAGAAAAGAGACTAAAAAAGAAGGAGAAAGAAGATAAATACATTGAATTATCCACATTAAATAAGATGATTGAAGAAATCAAGAAAGATTTTGAATTTAAATCCTTTCAAGAATTAAAAATGCAAGCAATGCCAGTCAGAATGATTAAAAAACGCATTATTAATTATGATATGGAGCGCTTTCCTGTATCTGTTCCCGGATTAATTTCCTTCCGAGAAGCAAACGAACTTAAAAAGAATATTATTAATAAAATAAAGGAAAATTTAGAAAAAAAAATTGATTATGAACATTTTGAGAATGAAATATTCACTTATATGAAAAAAGAGCTTATAGGACAACTCAACACAAATCCTAATGATTTTGTTTATTTTCTTCAGAATCTAAATGAAGAGAGCTTTGAAGAAATAGTATATACCCTAAACAAATATGGAATTTTCAATATTTTAGAAATTATAAACTTGAATGACGATATCGCAGAGGAAGTAAAAAAGAATATGATAAGATATAATATCAAAAAATTTGATATCATCCAATTAAACGACAAAAAAAAGAACATTCTTGTAAAGACTAAGAAAGTATTAAATCAATTAGGAAATGAATTCTTGGATATGAAACAGGAGGAGATAAAAGAATCCAATTTACTTGCTTTATTAAAAGAGGAGAGGGAAAAAAATCAGGATTTATGGGGTAAAATTGAAAAAGAAAGTGGAAATAGTTATGTAGAACTACGAGAATTTATCAGAAAAAAGGAAATCGTTGATAAAATTTTTCTGGATAAGCTCGGTTTGATGAATTATTCTCAAATTTTAATTTCATTAGAGTTCGATAAAATTATTAATAATTTGGTAAAGGATACTTATTATTATTTACTTTCAAAAATATTAAGACAACTTAGTAGAATCATTGAAGCATTTTTGAAAATAACAAATGAAAAGGCGTTGTATCTGCTAGCCTTTAAAAAAATGTATAATACCACAGAATCAGAAGAATGGATATGGATTAAATTTGAAGAATTAATAATCCAACGTTTAAAAAACAGACAAGAAGAATTAGTTGTCTTATTTGATGCAGACAATAAACCTTTTCTTATAAATGGATTCATATTAGCACGATTAACTGAAACTTCACTCGAAAAAGCAGTTAGTAAATTAAAAAATGAACCTAGCCCCGTATATAAGGGAATCAAACCGATTAAGCTCAAAAAAGATTTGATTTCTCCAATTTCTTATTGTTTAGGTTATGATTTAATTAAGAGATTTGAAGAGTATGAGGACTTAAGGAAATTTAAAGTTAGAAAAGCTTTAAAAGTAGAAGAGAAGAAAAAGGAAAAAATTCGAAAAGAAATTAGAAAAAGTCAAGAAAAAAGTACGCTCAACTGGATAGAAAGAAGGATAACCTCCTCATTGATGAGGATAACCAGTCCCGGTATTAATCCAAATCAGCTCTATTGGGAAGAAAAAGACATTAAAGTGGCCTCGGATAATATCAAATTACATAGCGAGTTAGAGGGGGATACTTTAGATTTGTTTTGTGAATATTTTTTATTTGCGAGAGAAAAAATGAAGGCGCTTTATCCTGATTTTAAATTACCTAGTTCAGAAAAAATAGAAAATGTTGTGAAAAATATCGCAAATAAAATTCTTCAAGATCGTATTGATCATATACCTAATAGGGAAGAATTTAATAATATGTTTGATGGAGAAAGATTTAAAATCGCACAAGAAATCGCAAAACGAATAGGTAAACTTCTCGATAAAGCACTATATTCTAAGTTTAAAGAGAATCGGAGATAATAATAATTTTTTTTATAGAAACAATATTATATTCAACAAATCGATTGGAGATTAATTATCGTGTCAAATATTTTCTCAAAAATTAGTGTGTTTTTGACGGATCTTAAAAATTCATGGGCAGAGATTCTTTTTGGGTTTATCTTATTCCTTTTAGCAATTTCGGGATTAGCTATAGCTCTTTTATTACGATCCTTTGGTTTTGATGGAGGGACGATTGTATTTTTAAGCTTAATAACCGAGATTTTAAGCTTGTTCGTTTGTTATTTTCTTTTCAATAAGAAATATCTTACAGAAGAGCCTCAGAGCAACAAAAGAGAAAAGTTTAAGAAATAGTGAGCTAATAGCTGATTAAGTTACAAATCTTTCCCATTTCTTCGTATTAAATTTATGATTTAATAGATATTCTTTTAAATCATATAATAAAATATCGGGATTATATTGCCAAGCATGATGTTTGTTAAAGGATATACATTTCACATTATCATACTTAAAGATTGATTTGAATAATAACCCATAAGAAGCGACTTGAGGGAGAGAGTAAAGAAAATTGCCTTCTGGCTTATAATCGACAATTTTGATGTGATCATCTTCGATTTTTATTAGATCAATATGCCCTGTAATATAACTTCCATTTACGTTTTTCCAAATGGGTACTTCAATCGCTATAGAAGTAGGATCTCGTATTAAAATATTTTTAAGGATGGGATCATGACCTGGATTTTCTCTTAGTTTATGTTGTCTAAAATTTTGATATACTTCTTCGGCATAGTGAGATAGTTTATAATTCGAGTCAAATTTTAAAATTTTTCCTGACCGTATTAGTTGTTTACTGTAGCTTCTTATGTAAGCGCTTTTAATTCCTTTTAACTTGAAATTTGAGACTCGCGGGATATTTTTTTTATTAAACAGAGTATTTGGGATCTTACCTTTATAAATCTCTAAGAGAAATTTTTTTAACTTCTCATAATCCTTACTTAATTGATTAATTCTTTCTAAACGTGTTTTATGATAATGAAAAGAATAACGTATATTTTGATGTAAAAAATCCTTACGCTTTAGCATTTTATCAATAAAAAGTAAGATTTTCTTTTAATTAAATGGCTTATATTAAAGAATTATTAAGCAAATTATTATTTAGTCTAATGATTTTTAAAAATTGAATATTAGAATTCCCGGTAGGATTCGGGAAGCGGACCCGGCAGGATTCGAACCTGCGACTTTCGGATTAGAAGTCCGACGCCCTATCCAGGCTAGGCTACGAGTCCATAAGAATTCTGGAGATTTGAAGATATTTAGTTGTATTTAATCTTCTTTTATTAAAAAATGTTAAAGAAAATCTATAAATTTTATTATAAATCATATAAGAGAGATGAAAAATGGAAGGGTTTATTTGAAATTTCTCATTAGATGGGTTTGATTTTTTCTTATAAAGGCATCAATAACGATCATATTAGATTTAGGAGAGTAGGATTTTACTATTTCCGCTCTGGTAATTTCATCTATATAATAATTAAAACCTTCGATTTTCTCTTGAAATTTGTTTCTGGCCTTTTTTATAGTGTTAGGTTTTTCACTAAATAAATAAAAATGGATTATTCCACCTTTTTCCCGGATGAGATGACAAGCAATATCTAAAAAATCTGAGGCATGTTCAGGTAAATTCATTATCACCCTATTAACTTTATTTTTGAGCTTAGTTCCGATTTTATTGTGAGGTTTTATTAAATTTGAAACGTCCATGTTGAATGGATAGATTTCACCTCTTATATCGTTTAATTGCAAGTTTTCTTTCATATAGTTGTATGCGTGAGGATTTTTATCGAATGCATAGATTTTAACATTATGGAGTTTGGCAATTTGTACGCTAAAAGGTCCAACTCCTGCAAATAGATCGACAATAGTTTCAAATTTTCGAATATTTGAATGTGAAATCTTCCTTCTTTCATTTATCAATCTTGGAGTGAAAAAAGTTTTTTCAATATCAAGTTTAAATTGGCAATTATTTTCTCTATGAATTGTTTCTGATTTCTTTGTTCCCATTAAAAATTTTAATTCTCGTGTCCTGTAATCTCCAGATACCTTACCAATTTTTTCATAAACTGTTTTAACATTTTTGTTTACTTCTATTACTGCCATTGATATTTTCTTTTTAATTTTTTCAATATCTCTCAACCGTTCGATCTCGTTAAATTCCAGTATAGCAATATCTCCAATAATATCATAAGATTTTGGTATTAAGTCAAAACTTTTCTCTGGGATTTTATCTTCTAAAGCCTCTTCTAAGTTCTTATGTTTATAATCTTTTTTTTTATATCCATATTTCTTTATAATTTTTATTTGCATTTTATTACCTTTTTTCTTGAGATCTTTGAGTTGTTTCTGAGAGATTTTTATTGGAAAGAAGATATTATTTCCCTCTTTTAATATTTTATATCGATCATTGAGAATTTTATCGTTTGGATAAAATCTTCCTATAAAATTTATCAATTCTTGAGCATCTTTCTTAGCTACCTTAAAGTAAAAGATCTTTCCTTCGGGACTATTCATTACTAAAATCAGCTTTCTTAAATAATATAGAAAATCTATTTTGGGTTTTTTTTATCTCATTAACCAGTTTTCTTGATAATTCCGAGGATGATTTCGTACAATTTATTAGAACAGTCCTATCGCAGAGAAAATCACTTTTTCTGAATACCATATCTTTTTTACTGGTCAAACCTAATTGATTATGTCCAAATCCAAAAAAGGTATCAAAAAGGTCGTGATATTTGATTATTACTTCGACTTTTTTACCTTTCCTGAGATACTTTTTAAAATTCGCATCTAAATCATAACAAGCTTTTGATGCTTCAATTCCTAAGATACAGTCTCCTTTAGGAGTTAAATAACTATCTTTGGTAATCTCAATTGTAGTTTTATGTCTGCACCTGACATTTTTTTGACCTTTTGCATATATTCGTTCCAATATCATCATTCTTTCTCAAAATATTCAATTATATTACTAATTATATCGAATTGTCTAATTGGAATTTTAAATTTAGTAGATAAAACTTTAAAAATTGATTCATAAAAAGAATCTCTAAATTTTTCTTCCTCATAAAATTGGTTTATGAAAGATTTAGGATATAAATAGGCTATTTTTTTAGATAGTCTATAGGAATTAATTACGGAAATAAATATCTCAACATATTCATCCATATATTCTTCTTTATCAAAAAAATTTAATGAGATAGATTCATGTTGACCCATAGGATATGTATTTATTAATTCGATTGGAATTAATCCGAAGAATTTCGAAAAGAAAAGAATATGAATCATGTCTCTCGGGATGGTACAATTATTTATTTGATTTAGCCATTTCTTTGTAGAGGGGGATTTTTTACCTCTTATGTCTAATTCAGGTAAAATGATTAGATACCTTGTACTATTTGGGATTCTATAACGCTTTTTTATTCTCTGTTTATATCTTTTTAAGAGAGGTCGTTGAATGCTCTCAATAGAAGCTAATAATCTCCCATGATTTTTATAAATTTTCTCATATCTCTCAAACAATAGGACATTCTTTTTAATTATATTAATACTTTCATATAATTTTGGGTGAGACCTAATTCGTTGCTCAACTAGTTCCCATAAATTTCCGTCATAAATTGCTTGTCTAATATTTTTTAATTCTGAGTAAGAAACATGCAAATTGTGTATTGCTAATAATCGCGTTTTTTCACTTGGTTCACATTGTCTCACTTCATCTGGTGTGTAATTGGAACACATGGGGCAACAACAAGGAAATTCTTTTAACTCACCTAATAGTTTTGTACCTGTTGAGAGAGTAAAATATCGGTTTTCTTTAGCATAGAGAATATATGCGGCTGAATCCATTAAATCACATCCACAAGCAACGGCTAATGAAAAGAATTGCGGTAACCCTAATCCAAACATGTGAAGTGGTTTGTTGGAGACTATATGTTTCTTAACTGTTAATAAGATTTTTAAGACTTCGTCAAATCTATAATCAAGAAAGAACTTCACCAATCCTCCGATTGCATAAATTCCAAAATCTAATTTACTCATTTCTTTAGAACTGACTTTTAATAGTTCTGGATATTTTGCCCCGTGTATAGGTCCAATCCAGCAGCATTCTTTTGTTCTTCTACTAATATTTAATTTTGCTCTTTCTAAGCTCGTTTCTATTTTGTTTTTTGCTTGAATGTAATTATCATCGGGCTGTACAGGGAGATCTAATATTACGGGGAAATCTGATCCAATATCTTCTTGAAATTTTTCGATTTCATTAGGTCTTATGTGAATATCTTTATCATTATATATATATTGTTGAAACGCTCCACTATCCGTTGCTATTAATCCATTAAATCCTAAATATTCTTTTAATCCTAGATCTAAAACCTTTTCTCTTTTTTGGTTGTCTTGGTAAATAATGTACGAATTCGTGAAAATACAGTCAAATCCAATTTTTTCTATTATAGAGGGTTTCAAATTTTCCTCATAAGGATGTATAACAGGTATCAAATTTGGAGTAATCAGTTCATAATTTTTATATTCTAATTTACCAATCCGTCCCAAGGCATCTGTATCTATTAGTTCATAGTTCATATATGATCAAAACTTTTAATCAAAAAATTCGTTTAAGCGATTATTTTTAGAAAGGTTGCATAGCCAATCAATTTTTCCAATTTCACAGTTTTTTATCTCGTCTTTTATGATGATGTTTTCAATAATATCTAAGGTTTCATCAATACTCTTCTCTGAGGTATCTATCTCATATACAGGACAATCGAGATCTTTTTCAAGAATATAATTGGTGCTATTACCTAAAATTTCTGCTTGAAGGTTTTCTATCACTTTAGATTCTTTATAACCCCTTTTTTCAAGTCTTTTCTTTAGAATATCTGGATGGCATCTTAAAATTATGGCTATATCAATAAATTTATTTGGAACAATATCAGCAAAATGTCCTTCAATAAAAAAAAAATCACTATTTTCATTTTGAGCTTTTTCTATTACATCTATTAGATATGGGATTAATTTATCGAAATCTGCAATATATGTATTCCTTTTTTCATCATATTCCTCAATGAATTCTTCAGAATGAACTAATTGATTAATTGAGATATATTCAGAATCCATAATCTTTGAGATCTTTTTGGTGAGGGTTGATTTCCCACATCCAGGAGTTCCTGTAATAATTATAGTTTTCATAGAATTAAATTATATTTAGGGGTTTTATTAAGGGGAAAAGAATTGCTAATTTAAAATGCTTCTCACAAAAAATTTTAAAGTAGTAAATTTTTGGCTAAAATTAATAATTAGTGCGGGGAGGGGGCTTCGATCCCCCGACCTCACGGTTATCAGCCGTGCGCTATACCAAGCTAAGCCATCTCCGCACGATTTGTATTGGGATAAAACTAAAAATAAAAATATTAACCGTTGTTAATATTGTTTATATGTAATAATTTTAATAATATATACTTAAAAAATTTTTTTACATTATAAACGAGCTATTAATAGAATTGAATTCCTAATAATTAATGATTAATCATGTCTGAAAAACTCAAGTATTCTGTCATTGGACTTCAAGATTTTATTATCTCTTTTGAAAAGTATTGCGAACCATGTGAAATCCAAAAGAATTGCGAATATGGAAGAAATAATCCTTTTTCTGTCGAAATTAATTGTAATGATATTCAAAGTGCTAAGGAGAATGTAAAATATGAGAAATTAAAGAAACTACAGAAAAGTGAGGATATTTCACTCTCTTATGATGATTTAATTAAAAAAATTAATATCAATATGCAATCGATTTTTTCTGATATATGGAAAAATAGAGTAAAAAAGAAAAAACAAGAGATACGCTGTCTCGATTCTACCAAGGTGGACCCGATTTTAGTTTCTCAACAAGGTCAAGATTGGTGGAAAGATTTTAACCGCACTCTGAACGAAATCCATGATGAATGCGAGAAAATCCTCTGATTTTTTCCTTTAACACGGATTTAATATTTTAAGCTAAATCTGTAATAACTATTTCTTCTTCGATTTTCGTCTTATCTAAGAAAGATGAAAACCTCTCATATCTATTTCTGAGATTTTTATTCATCTTATTCAATTCGGAGATCTCATAGATTTTATGAAAAGTGTCTATATCTAAACTTTTAATTTGTTCTTTTATTCTATTATTAATCTTGATGTATTTATTAGTCCATAATAAAAGAAAGTCTCTTAGGGGTAAATTTTGTGAAGAGCGGACGCAAAAAACCCCGAATTTTTGACACTCCAAGTCTTTATGTTTCCACCAATTTTTAGAAATTGGGTAATATTGTGTACCGAACTTTTCGTGATAATAAGATTCATTTTCATATGAGGGAGTACCAGGAAAGTTATGATATTGTTTAATGTTAAAGATTATTTTATTACTATGAGTCGTTTCGATAATCTTTTTCATACCATCAAATGCCTGATCTAAAGTTTCGGAGTTTTCACCTGGATGGTTTAGTAAAATGTTTAGAACACACTCATACTTTAAATCATCATGAAGTTTCAATATGCGTTTAAATGTACCTATATAATTCGCCGGATTGTTGGTTTTATTCAATATTTCTAAAATTGTATAAGAAAAATGTTCTAGTCCATACATGTTATAAATTTTTTTCTTTTGGAGTCGTTTTAGTAAATCCTCATTGAGTATATCCAATCTTGTTTCTGTCCAAATTGAAGTTAAACTCTCAAAATCATAATTTTTCAGAAAAGAATCTAACCATGATTTATTAAAGCCAAAAATACTATCTAAAAACCCAAATTGCTCTACATTATGGTCTTCTCCAAAAAGTATCATTTGTTCAACTTCTTTTACCGCTCTTAAAGGAGAATAGGCTCTCCAAGGTTTTATTACATTACAATTTTTTCCTAGATTCTGTTCCATACAGAAATTGCAAGTATATGGACATCCTCTACTTAGATTTATAGCTAAATTTGGAATATCTGCAATATACTCGCTCAGGGAAAGATCTTCAAATGTTAAAAGAGGTAAATCATCAAGATTAGGTATATATTTTTTTTTCATTAGGATTGGTTTTTTTTGCTTTTTTGAATTGTTTTGAATAATCATTGAAAGAGGAATCTCTCCCTCTCCCATAACTATATAATCAATTAAACCAAGTTTCGAAATGAATTCTGAAGGACAAGCAGTCGTATGGGCACCACCAATTACTACCAGACATTGCTCATGAAATTGTTTAAAATAATTCAAAATAATCTCAGTAGGGAGATATAGGGTACTGAATGAGCAAGAAATACAAATTAATGTATCTGAATCAAGATCAAAATCCAATCGACTGATGAGACGGTCCATTTCAAAATTAAATTTTTCAATTTCACTATACGAATAATCTTTAATTTTAATACTTCCTCTCTTCTGTTCTGCTGGTAGATATAAAGTTTCGAAATCCAATTTTTTAAATTTGTATTTTAGATAATTTTCAAGATAAAACGGCCATACGAGTAAAATGTTAGATAATTGTTTCTCAATCAAAGTAAAGGGTTGAATAAATAAAATATGTTTGATCATAGTTTACCATTTTGATCTAAAAATTCTTGTATAAAAACTCATAAAAAAAACCTGAAATTATGTGTTTTTTAAATATTTTAGTTTAGAATAAATCCTCGAGTAGAAATGTATAATCAAACGAAATTTATCAAAAAAAATAGGGTTATAGATCACGTATTGGACTATATTAATCATAAGGGAAGAATTAAAGCTGCATTATTACAAAAAATAGAGAATCGCGTTTTTGATAAAAGATTCAAAATCAATATAATGCAAGAAGAATTATATGAGATCCTAATTGAGCTTATCGAAAATAAAAGACTTCACTTAATTATTCCAGAGCTTGTGTTCGTTGGCTGGAAAAAAATGTTCTTCAAAGATCTAATCTATTTTGAAAAGGGTGAATATTATAAGAGAGCTTTTGATTATGATGTAAAAAATAATATTAAAAATAACTCTAACGTAAAATATTATTTTGATTCAAGGAAATGTAAAATAACAAAGGAATTTGTTCGAAATCTGAAAATCCTAATTGAAAATAGACCAGAAATTAAATCTAAAATAATCTTTTATATTCCTAATAACAGTCTACCAATTTGTATTTACGAAGATGATTTCGAGCTATTTCCTATTGATAAAACAGGAGTAGTGAAAAATAAGAAATATTGCGATAAAAATATTAATCAAAAAAAAAAATTGGAATATCCAATAGAAGATCAGGTATCAGACTTAAAAATAATTGAAAGCTATCGCAAAAAATTTATGTGCTTTTATATAACGCTAATAGAATCGATACAATATGAGATTATGAAACAACAAAAAGATGTTATCAAAATCCGAAAATATGAAGAAAAACTATGCAACAATATTGAAAAATTCGGATACTACTGTTTTCATTACATGAAGAGTGACTGGATTGAAGCAGAGCCAAACCCACTAAGATGGGAAACTTTTTTTAATATTTTGAAATCTCCGATAAAAATTCTAAATTTTAATTTTGAAAGCTTAGAATTTCACGGGAGGACGTTCAAATGTCTTATTAATCTCAAATTAGGAATCAAGATTTCTAAAGAAAGAAAAATATTGATTGATTACCTCGAAAAAGAAAATTTTTCACAATTCAAATCAAATAAAGATACGCAAGAAGTTCTAATGGGTAAAAATATAAATTTGAATGTTCCCTGTCCATCTATTGAATATCTATATTTTGTCGTTAAATATTTCTTCTATTATAATATGTTCAGATTCTTTTCATACAGTTTTTCTCTTTTTCAAGAGAAAAATCATGATATAAACTTAACAGATAAAGAAAAAAATCTTTATAAAATTTTTTTTCCTGTCCTTGGGTGTCTTTTTAATTATAAAGATGATGATTTCAACTTTAAATATTACACCTTGAATGCTGATGAATTAGAGATAATCTATAACAAATTTCTGCTAAATGAAGTTAAATCTATTGAGAAAAAAATGTTTAAATATTTCTTACTAAAATTCTCAAAAATCTTAAAGAAAGAAAAAACAACGAAACGAAAGTTTTAAATATAATATTTGTGTATAATAGATTTGCAAACGGGTTAATTTTTGTTCAGTCACTTAATTATTATTTTATCGATTGATAGGACAGTACTGGTTCAGCTAGTAAATAAATATTTAGTATTAATTAAAGGTTTAGAGGTTATAATATGGATATAAAAACAGATATGAATTATTTTTCAAATTCTTGCCCAGAATGTGGTGGAAAAATCATTCCAGTTCAAGAAAAGGGAGAAAATGTCTGCCGGAAGTGTGGATTGGTTGTAAATGAAAGGATTCTAGATATTTCCCATAGTGGAAAACGAGCATTTACAAAACAAGAAAAGGAGAAAAGAGCTAGAACGGGATCTCCAATTTCTATTCTTCTCCCCGATATGGGACTTAGTACAATAATAGATAAATCCGGTATTAAGAGCCCTGATCTTAAAAGAGCGGCTAAATGGAATTCAAGAATGACATGGGATAAAAGAAATATGTTAATAGCTACCACGGAATTAAAAAGAATTGGGAGTAATCTTAATTTACCAACTCATATAAAAAAGGCAGCTATTAGACTTTATATTGAAGCCTTTAAAAAGAAATTATTAAGAGGGAGATCAATAAATGGAATGGTAGCTGCTTGTTTATATTTTGCTTGTAGAAAAAGTAATATTCCTAGAACATTACAAGAAATATTGGATGAGACTTCAATAAGTGCAAAAAATGTAAGAAGATGCTATCGAACACTCATAAGAGAATTAAAATTAAAAGCTCCGTCAACAGACCCCATTTCTTTAATTCCTCGATTTATAGCCGAACTAGCTCTTAATACCGATGATGAAAAAACTACCATTAAAATATTAAAAGCCTTTACATCAAATTTTTCTATTAGTGGGAAAGATCCAAAGGGCTTATGCGCTGGAGCTTTATATTTAGTATGCAAAGCAAGAAAAAAGAGAGTATCTCAAAAAGAAATTGCGAACTTAGTTGGAGTAACTGAGGTTACTCTCAGATCTAGATATAAGGAGATTGTTAAAAAATTAAATATCAGAGTTTAAATTTAGAGTTCTTTTTTCATTAAAAACTTCACAAAATCTGGTAAAGTAATCAGATATTCTTGAGCATTTGGCAAATGATTTTTTATTTTGACAAATAATTGGGAATAGTGATGAGCTCTTTCTTTTTGTTCAAGCACATCGTTTCTCGTTTGTTCTCTTATCATTTCGACTGGAATACCTCTCATAACAGCTCTTGCTTGTATCACCAGACCTGGAGGAACTTGGCTATTATTCAAAATGACACAACCCTCCCCGATAGATGTTTCCTCAAAGATTATGCCTCCTTCCATAATTTGGACATAATCTTCTAAAAAACTTCCTAAAATTGTTACCCCCGTCTCCAATATACAATAGCGACCAATATGGATAGAACTTTTAGGTGACCGGGTTAGTAATATAACACCGTTAAAAATTGTGGAATATTCTCCGATGTTTATTTTAGCATTTTCTGCACGTATAATCGAACCAGGCCAAATGATCACATTATCATTTACTTTAACATCTCCAATTAATGTTGCTTGTGGAGATACGTAGGCATTTTTACTAATTTCCGGTTTTTTGTCATTATATTCAATTAAAACCATAATTAATCCATCCGTTTATTTTTATACATTGAATATTTTCAATTCATTTAAATTTAATTATATTGATAAAATAGACTCTTATCTTAAAATATTAAGTGTTAGTCTGAAATCAAGCTATTATGTTTTAGAAAATTTTTAAAGGGTCATCTGAATCAAAAATTAGAAAATCATCATGAGGAAATTCTAAACTTAATAAGTTCCTTAGTTTCTTTAAAGCTAGCATTTCTGCATTATGATGTGAAATATTAACAATACATAAGCCTAGTTCTTGTGCTAAAGTTGCTAGATAGTGGTTTATATTGCTAGAGATATAGCAATCGCATCCCATTTTTACGGCTTTAATAATATATTTATTCTCTTTAGTATCACCTCCAACTACACATAAAGTTTCAATTTTTTTTGATAATTCTCCAACATAAGAAACATTACTTTTATTCAAATTTCTTCTCACTCTTTCTAAAAGATTTTTCAAGGTAAAATCTTGATTAGATTCCGTTAATTCTAATGGTCTACAGATTCTACCTACGGGAATTTTTCTATTTTTTTCCTTAATCTTAAAAAGTTTATCTATTTTTAAATAAAGCGTTTGTGCAATTGTTTCAGATATCCCGTTTTCTGAAGATATAAACGGACTATTTAGAATGTAGATTGAAATGGGATATTTCGAAAGCAAATTCAACTTATTGATTAAAAGATGTCTGAAATGGGAAATCTTGCCGGGAAAAATTGGATGATGAGATATTATTAAATTTACTTTATTTTTTAGAGCAAAATAAATAGAATCTACGGTTATATCCACACAAATTAAAATCTTGTTGATATTCTTTTCTAATTTAATATCTCCATATTGTAATCCTGTGAAATTTCCTTTTATGGAATAATCTATTGGAGCAACCTTATTTTTCAGGATTTCTTTCAGTTTTTGATATTTCATAAGATACTTTAAAAGTATTTCTTATTCAAAAAATTTCTTTTCAAATAAAAAAAAATCGAGTCCGTTAGTTTTTAGGTTTTCTAATAAAATCAATTATAAGGGGGGTTTATAAATATTGATAGAAAAAAAATAATGCAAAAATGAATCTTAAAAATATTGGAAAAAGAATACTCAAGAAATTTAAAGAATTTTTTTCTGATAATTATGGTGGTAATTTAGTTGAATATGCATTGTTATTAGGGTTTGCCTTTTTTATCTTCTTTTTGGTATTTAGCATCATATCTTCTATTATGGATTGGACTTTAGGATTGTCTAATGACTTTTTTAATCTTTTTGGAGGTTAGGTAAATAATTATTCTGAAAAATTAATTTTCATCAGATTTTATTATTTTATCATAATCAAGTTTTAGATTGAATTTTTTTTTCCAATCTTCAAGTTGATCAAAAAGAAAATCTCTATCTATCTCCAGATATTCCAAAAAATGACTTAATTTGATTGTTTTGGTACCTTTTAATAATTTTTGCAATTTCAGTTCTATATTAGTGATATCTGGTTGTTTTCTCTTTCTTGATCTTAATTCCTCTAACAAGGGGAAGTTATTGCTATTATTAAAAAAATGTTGAACGATATTTGTAATGACTGCTGCCTGAGTTCTCCCAAAAACGCCCACTAATTCATCAATTAGGTCCATATATGTCTTACTTAAAGTAACAGTTGTACGTTTAGTCTCAGTCATTCAAATTATTCCATTATTTTTAATGAAATTATAATTCATATGTTTATAAACCTATTTAATTTTATGCTTATTTATGCATTATTATCATCAATAAGCATCATTTATATATTAAAAAGTCTTTATATTAGTTAGAGAACTTGAAAAAGTTCAATATTCATAATGTCGAAAAAATGTCGAAATTTTGTGGAGGAAAAAAATGGCTAACAATATTTTAGTTGAAAATTATATTGAAGATTTCGAAATTGTCACCCCCCTTCAACACAATTTGTTGCAAATACTTAAAAATGAAGGTCCTTTAACTCGAAAACAACTTGTAAATGAGTTAAATACACCAAGGACAACAATATATGATAATTTGGTGAAATTACAAAAACAAAAAGTTGTAGAAAAATTCTCTAGAAATAACGGAAAACGTGGAAGACCTAAGGTTTATTGGAAAATTTCAGAATAATTATTATTAAATGTTAACAATTCGTTTATGGGTTTGGGCCTTTATTTCTTTTTTTTATTCAATGTTTTTATAAATGTTAATATCTTGATAATATCCTATAAACAGTTAAATTTCCACTCCATAAAAAT
>SHMW01000073.1 GCA_008080735.1 Promethearchaeota archaeon | reverse complement strand
TTAAATGAGATCCTACCAAATGCACTCTACATTACAGCTTACGGTCATAGGAAAGGTTTTCAACCCGAATAAGGGAAAGCTCTTGAAGCTTAACCGGGATTTAGACCTGTATGTAAAGTGCGTACGGTGGTATCTCGCTTTCAAGCCGCTTTCACGGGGAAGGCTCCATAAAGACAAGACCGCTTACTCCATAAGGTGGGCTTTCATCGCAATTATGAGTGTTCTCGGTGCGGGCTCACCTACGATAGAGACGTGAATGCTGCCATCAACATAGCTCAGCGGATAACGAGTTCGCTGGGATGGGGGACCCGTGAATGCCCCGAACAACCGAATGAAGTTAGCGTCGCAAAGGCCTAGCCGAATGGTTGAAGCCACCCCCTTGAGGGGGTTTGTAGTTCACTCTGATTAAACAGCTTTCTATTGTTAAATCTATACTTGTACAAAATATAATAGAGAATTTTTAAATAAGTTATTAACTTATGAATTTGAAATTATAAAAAGGAGGATCACTTAATAAGAATAAACCCATGTCCCAAAAAAATCTCCGAATAGATAGAATTCAGAAAGGTACCGTAATCGATCATATCGATGCTGGATATGCTTTAACCATTTTAAATCTAACCGGACTTGATGAGGCCTCAAATCTTATGACAATCGGTGTAAATGTTTCTTCACAAAAGTACGGAAAAAAAGATATAGTTAAAATTGAGAATGTATTTTTAGATGAGGTCCAAATGGCACAAATTTCTATTTTGAGTCCGAATGCGACAATTTCCTTGATTGAAAATTATGAAGTAATAGAAAAAAAGAAGGTAGAGATGCCCAGGATAATTAAAAAATTGATTGTTTGTGAGACGAAAACCTGTATTAGTAATTCTAATAAGGAACCAATTGATACAGAGTTCAAAGTTTTAGAAGAAAAACCACTAAAAATTCAATGTGTATATTGCGATCGAATCTATAAATTGAATGAGATAAAATTCAAACCACGGCGAAAAAAAGGAAAGCGAGTTAAGCAAATGATTCAATTATAAGATATTTCAGATTCTCCTCTTTATAAAATATGTATAACTATTATAATAATACAATAGAATGTTCTATTTTTAGATTATATTTTAGATCGGCCCTAAAATCGTTATTGTAAGCGGATAATCAATCATTACCAAGAGTGTATGTAATATGGTGCTCGTAATCATAAACATGAAAAAGAACATACCGATGCCCGGCATTAAAATGTTCTTCCAAGTCCAATCTTCCCTATCATATTCAAATTTAAAGATTATAAAACTGGCAAAGAATGGGAATAGGAGCCAGAAAAATAGCATCCAGAAAAATAATAACCAGCCAACCAGACCTATTAGGCGTCCAAATAGACCACAAGTGACACCCGTAATTGCCCGGGTCCAATAAAGTTTTGTTTCTTGTTCTAATCTGATATCAATTTTCTTTTGTTTCCCCTTTGCTTCTTTTTTTTTTTCCACGTCTAATTTTTTTCTTCGTAATTCCATTAATCTTTTTCGTTTCTTCTTGATATCAATTTTTTCCAGTTTCTCTTTTTTTGGCATAATTATTTTTTTCTCATCATAAATTATTATAATTATAATTATATCTCCTAAACTTTAAAATTTGTTAAAAAATAATGAAGCGAACATTCAGTAATATCGACTGCTATGCTATAACTAGAGAGCTAGATCAATTTTTATCAGGGGGGAGTATCTCTAATATTTATGAAGTGGAGGATCTCTTAATATTCAAAATAAATACATCTGATGGGAACCGAAATTTAATAATCAAAAAAGATTCAAGGATCAATTTAACGCATTATGATTATCCTATTCCAAAATATCCCAGCCAATATATTCGGTCTCTGAGAACTCAATTACGAAATAGACGGATCCTGAGTATCCGCCAATTTAATTTGGATAGAATAATAATTTTTGAGCTAAATAATGAAAATGGAGAACCCTGGAAATTTATCATTGAATTATTCAGTAAGGGGAATTATATTTTAGTTGATGATAGAGATATCACGATAGTTGCTAAAAGATATCTCAAACTAAGAAATAGAAATATTTTACCTAAGAAGAAATATGACTTTCCAGAATCCTATGGTGAAAACTTTTTGGAGATTAATCGTGACCAGTTTAATGAAATAATTAATGATGAAACTGAAATTGTAAGAATCCTTGCAAGAAAAGTTAATATTGCGGGCACATATAGTGAAGAGATATGCCATAGGTCGGATCTAGAGAAGGATTTAATAGGATCACAATTATCTGAAACTCAAAAGAATGATTTATACCAAGCATTTCGTGATCTTAGAAATGATCTCATGTTTTCAGAAATACATGCTCATATTGTTATTGATGATAAGGGGAATCAAATTTCTGTTCTCCCATTTGAACTAAAACTTTATGATAACTTTAATAAAAAAGATTATCCCTCTTTTAACAGAGCTGTTGATGATTATTTTTCAAAAATTGATTCTGAAAGGGTAATTGAAAGTTCTGATGGTAATTTTAAAGAAAAAATAGCTTCTCAAGAGAAGATTCTAAAAAATCAAACAGAGTATTTAGAAGAATTAAAGGAAAAGAGTAAAGAATATTATTCTTATGGGGATTTTATCTATGCTCATTTTCAATCTCTGGAAAAGTTATTAAATGTGATTAGAGATGCTAAAGCAAAGGGATATTCTTGGGAACAAATAGACGAGAAGCTTCAAAAAGCGAAAATAGAGGGAATGAGTGGTACAGAGAATTTTGATCGTATTGTTCCCTCAACAAAACAGGTTGTACTAAAAGTTAATGGCAGTGAAATATATTTAGATATCTACAAGAGTATCGGAGATAATGCAAGTATGATATATTCAAGAGGAAAGAAATCCAAGGATAAAATTGAAGGTACAAAAAAAGCTATCGAAAAGACTCAAACAAAAATTAAGAAGCTACAAGATGAGCGAGATGCTTTCGAAAAGAAAATAGATTTCCTCGTCAAGAAACCAGAGAAAAAATGGTATGAAAAATATCGATGGTTTAAATCATCTGATGATTATCTTGTTATTGGAGGAAGAGATGCGTCTTCAAATGAGGCAATCTTTAGAAAATATATGGAACCTAATGATCTGGTTTTGCATACAAATTTTCCAGGATCTCCATTAGCTGTTATTAAAAATCCTGAGGATGAGAGCATCCCTGATCCAACCCTTAGAGAGGCAGCTGATTTTGTTGTAAGTTATTCGCAAGCGTGGAAAGAAAATTGGGGTGTTGCTGATGTATTTTATGTAACTCCAAATCAAGTTTCTAAGTCTCCTCCTTCTGGGGAGTATATCCCAAAAGGTTCTTTCATGATTGAAGGAAAAAAAAATTTTATTCGAAATGCGAAGACAGAATTAGCAATAGGTTTAATATTTGAGAAAATGAAAGCCAATGTGGAGGAATATGAATATGTATTTTATCCAAAAGTTATTGCTGCCCCATTAACACCGATAAAAAACCAATCAATTAAATATATTAGAATTATCCCTTCAAGGTCCGGATCTTCTAAGGGTGATTTAGCAAAAAAGATAAAAAATAAATTTTTAAAGGAGGTAGCTGATGAAAAAAGACGTTGGGTTGAATTACTCTCTTTAGATGATATTATTTTAGTTCTTCCAAATGGACATTCTCAAATAAAAAATTCTAGTTGAGATTTTCTTCCATCCATCTTTTAATTAGAGAAATGTTTTGATAATTATCAAATAATATTCCATCTATCCCCATTGATATAATTTCTTTGATGTTATTTGCAGGTTCACGAAGGTCTATAAAATCCCATGCAAGAGCACGGATCCCAAGACCATGACATGTGTCAATGAATTTCTGAGAGATTAGAGACGATCTTAGACTAATCATTTCAAAATGGGAAATGTCAATACTCCTATTATTATTACTTAAGAAATCTTGTAAGGTCAATCCCTCTCCCTTAGTAATATTATAACATATCTGTATTTCTGGATTTTCTTCTTTTAATTGTATTAACCTCTTATAATCGCGACCGCTGATAATTGATTGAGTTGTTATATTTTCCTTTTTTATAATCCTAATAACTTTTTGTTGGATTCCATTTGATTTTAACTCAATCATAAAATTAACTCGCTTTTTAAATTTCTTTATTATTTCCTTTAATTGAGGTATCTTTTCCTTTTGTTTATGCGTTCTGAGATTCTTAATTCTTGAAAGGGTTACTTCCTCAATCTTGCCCGACTTTTTAATCATTCTATCTAGAGTGTCATCATGAAATATGATTAATTTTCCGTCTCGTGATTTTCTTACATCAAATTCGATATAATTAGCTCCAGCTTTAATTGCGGCCTTAAAAGCACCCATTGTGTTTTCATCAAAACTGACTCGTGTTCCTCTATGACCAATAAAAAGAAAACTCATATCTCCTATACAGTATTTTAGATTTAGATTATTCTTGTATAAGATACAGATACAATAATATTAAAATCAATCCTAATAAGGATAAAACAAATACATAAACATTTAGAATAGACTGAATCATCGATAAGATTAAGAGAAATAGCAACTCTTTCCATCCTATTGGCTTACCGACTAAATCACGATAATTTGCATAAGATATAGTAAAAAACAAGAAGAAAAGCAAGATCAATATTGTTCTAATGACAATTTTCACTAATTCAAATATTATGTTATTAGGAAATGTTAAGGAGATGATCTCCCCATTGAATAATAAGGAGGCTATAAATAATACCCCCGTTATTATGGCTGTGAAAATCACTGTTCTATACCCTCCATCCTCCTTCTCTTCTCCACCTCTCTTTTTTTTAAATTTGGACATTAATATCCAATCCTCTCCATTTTTTTTCTTAATAGAATGATTTGGTAAATATAGTAGGTATAGAATAATCCGATAAAAGTAAACACGATAATGGTAAATATGAGCGCTATAATATTTAAATCTAATCCGCCCTCTTTCTGCTGTTTTTCTAAAATATTAATTTGAATTGTGGCTCCTCTTTTAATCCCATCAGGTAAAACAGGATTATTTCCATGAGTGATATTGAATACATGCTCAGAGTTATATAATAATCTAATATCCTCGCTATTTTCCGATGTACTTTCTGAAAATAAAGGAAACATAAATTCAAACGTGAAGATTGCTTTTCCTTCTTCTTCTATTATTCTACCCGCTCCATTTCCATGATAGACATCATCATTTAAGTAGATACTATCATTTAAATATAGGTCATTATAGGAATATTGAATATTTGAAATATTAACCATTTTTGCATCCTTGAAATTATCAAAATTTTCATCTGTAGAATTTGACACTAATATTGCCAAAAATTCTTGATTTTTGACCTCTTCAAGTTCAAGTTCGAATTGAATGAGTAGATACAGATTCTCCTCATCTTGAATACATTTTAAATCTATAGGCAACCCTCCGCTCTCATTTACATCTGTTTTAAGATAAATTCTTTCAAATTGGGCTTGTTCCCACTCATTCTGAGATAAATCTATGGTTCCATCAATAATTGGAGCATCTCCAAATACGGGATCAATCACTAAAGACGATGCGTATGAAACTTCAATCACATTTGAGAGGATCAATAGACTTACTAATAGCAAAATAGATATTCCTTTCAAGTCTCTTTTTTTCAAATCGAAAATTCACTTAAATTTCTCAATTAAATAATTTAATCTTAAGTAATTAAAAGTTTGATTAAAATATTTTTCTTTCATTAATTCCAATAGGATTATTGAGAATGTATAGAGAAAAAATATACTTTAGGAATCTCCCACTAATATGAAGACCCAACAAGTTGAGAAAGATAATTAGGTAATAAAATCATACATCTGAACTTATTAAGATAAGCAACAATGTAATTTATAATCCTCATTATTTCCCTTTTACTTTCTGAGTTACTATAATTATAGTCCGAGAATTCTTTTGGACCAATCGCAATTAATAATCCAGACAGATCCTGCTCTCTTTTCATTAAAAACCAGAATGACTTGGATTTTTCGGTGTCTTTTATAAGTAAAAGTATCCACGGATTCAATGTCCAATCTTGTCCATCTGATTCTACTTTTTCTATTGCTTTTGCAACTGTATAATTCTTAGAGGTCTCTATGGTGTTAAGTAAACCATTGAAATAACTACGTTTAATCTTTAAATAACCATCAAAATATCGTTTGGCATCAAAAAGTTGAATCTTTTCTTTAATTGCTTTATTTACAGCCAAAGAGACTTCCCATTTTTTCATTATTTTTAATCTCCCTTTATTATACCTATTTCTTCAATTTTTATATTTTTTCTTAAATCTCTTAACTTCCTTATAGATTTTTTAAAGTTTTTTACATAAAAATCTTCGGCTTTATCTAAATTTAAATCCAAATAGCATTCATAGAAGAATTTTTCATCTTTAGAAGTCAACCCTGAAGTGTGAATAATATTTAAATCTTTTACAATTTTTATAATCTCATTTATTTGTTTACTAGTAAATCTTTCTCCTGATATTGTAAGTTTAGCAATTTTTTTATTGCTAACTGGATATAAAGTTAATTTTATGCAATTTGGGGCACGTAATTTAATAACAAGTATATATTTTGAATCATCCATTAATTTCAATTCTTCTTTTAATAAATTAGTAATTTTAAAATTTTTTAAATTTTCAAGTTCTAAAACCTGCGCTATTGTGAGTTCTTCCGTCATGAAATCTCCTATCTATAAATTTTTTTTTCAATTATCCATTCTTTTAATTTTTTAATCGTTCCACTTGTTTTAATAGGTGAAAAAATAATTCGGCATTCATCAATCGATCTGATCAAGCTCAATGCCGATATCATTACTTCCTTCGTTTGATGAGTACATCTAATTATTCCATAATTCTTTTCCAAATCAAAATCAATCAGCCAAAGGCCTATTTTGTTTGCAGTTTTCATCCCATAATATTTCCATATAGTTTTCCACAAAATATTCAAGAATTTCTTCTTGGAAAATGAATAAGAAGTTTTTCTTATTATTCTAAATAATATATATCTCTGTCTTTCTTTTCTAATTTTTCTCTTCACCTTCCATGATTAATTGTACCCCTTTTTCAACTATGTGTGGATTCACTCTATTTTTGGCTCTATTTATCAGAGAAACCACGTTTTCCCCAAACGCACTTTCCAAATTTGGCATACTGATCCCAATTAGAGTATTTAAAATACTCATAAGTGCTTTTGGATTTCTATAATCATATTTATTTACGAAATTTCCGCTAAGAATATATTTCACTCTTTTTTTCATCGCCATTCTAATAGATTTATACAATAATCTAAAAAATTTTGACTGAAAGCGAATATTATCATTCATTATATGCTTGAGTGTAAATTCAATGAAAGTGTGATTTTGATATGCCAGGGACAAAACGCCTTCAGATAAACTGTTTAGAATTCTATAATTTGAAAAGGATAGTAAATCAATTCGAGAATCCCTTGCTGCGAATAATTGAATTTTTGGATCAGCTGTTTCAACAGAGATTATATCTGAAACATTATTTAATGAAGAAATTTTTTTTTTTAAATTCTTGAGGGTAGTGGGTTTTAGATTAATACGAAAAAGAATATTGAGATCTTCAATATCTTCTATTTTTTTTTTAACCGTCAGAGGTATTTTTTCTTGAAAATTTGTAGGTTCTAATATAACATCTCTAATATCCAATTTCCTACAAAATTCTAATTTATCTCTGATATCTGCAAAATTTTCTAATTCAATTTTTAATTTGGATTCAAAATATTTCAATTATTTCAAAACCTCTGTTTTTTCTTCAGTATTTACTCTTATCTAGGAATGTAAATCATAATTAAATAAAAAAATTTTATTATCATCAAATATTAAAATTCACATCTTATAACTTAATTTAAGTGTTTTTCCTTGGAAAAAAAAAGAACTCTCGAAGAGATAAATTCGAAAATTAAGGAAGGAAATGCAAATATCCTCACCGTTCAAGAATTAATAGATAAATTAGAAGACGGAGAAAATATCGGATTTGAAGATGTAGATGTTATAACCACTGCTACTAAGGCTCTTATGAGCGGAATAGCAGGTATTTTCTCTTTTAGATTATTTCCTCCCAAAGAAGTTCGCAAATTTATAGAAGTGAGCATTAATGGAATACCTGGATTTCCAGGGCCTTGTCCTAATGAATTTTTAGGGATAATTGACCTAATCTTATATGGTACTGCAAAAAGTGAGACGAGAAAAAATTATTCTGGAGGGATGCTCTTTAGGGATCTTGTTGAAGGAAAACAAGTGAATATAAGGGCAAAAAGTGTAGAAGGAATTGAAATAGAAAAAACATTAACTTTAAAAGATTTCCAATTTGCCAGATTAATGGGTACTAGACAAGCAATCCGGAATTATTTTGCGATGGTAAATCCAACAGAAAATGTGGTGGAGACTATCTTTTCTGCCCTTCCACTTAAAGGAAACTTCTCTCAATTAACTTTCTCTGGATGCGGTGCTATGAATCCCTTTCAAAACGATCCCGATGCGGACGTTATGGGCATAGGTACCAAAATCTTGGTTAATGGTCAAATTGGGTATATTATGGGGCCTGGGACACGAAATGATCGACTAAAACCAAATCTTCAAACAATTTGCGATATGAAAGGTATGGATCCAGAATTTATGGGTTCATTTAAAACATCTTATGGTCCTGAGAGTATATGTTCGATTGCTGTACCTCTGCCTGTTCTTAATGAAAAAATCTGGAACAATATTATTAAATCGGATAATGATGTTCCACTAACCATATTAAATGTTGTGGGAAGATTCCGCGTGGGAGAAATAACATATGGAGATGTTTGGGATAATAACTTTGTTGTCAAATTTTATCCTGACAAATGTATTGATTGTGATGAATGTCCAGTAGACGGAAAATGTCCCACGGATGCCTTTGATTTAGAGAAGGGGATAGATAGAAACCGATGTTTTAATTGCGGGACGTGTTACATAGTATGTCCAGAAGAGGCTTTTGATATAGATTTAAAGTCAATCAATGTGAAACTCGAGGGAATGAAAGAAAGGAAAGAAATACCAGTTGTTTTAAGGCAATCCGACAGAAATGGGGCCATAAAACTCGCAGAAAGGCTAAAAAAAATGATATTAAAGGGTGAGTTTTCGCTCCAAAAGCCGACCGGAGAATTAGAGTTTGCACCAAAGGTAAAATAATCTTTTCCAAATTAAAACATACAAAATTTATTATTTGAATACTAAGTTTAATTATGACACAAAAATTTAAGCTTGATAAATTTGACCAAGTAGGAATAGTGGTAAATGATATTGAGAAGTCCGCAGAGCTATATCGAGCCCTCTTTGCGTTTAAAGGAGCTATTAATATTCTCGAACAAGATGCAAACGTGATCTATAAAGGAAAGGAAGTTAAATTTACGATGAAAAAGATAATGCAGTTTTTCGGAGGAAAACAATTTGAGGTTGTGGAGGTTGTTAAAGCCAACGGACCAAATCTTTATTCAGAATTTATTGAAGAAGGGAATACTGGCCTCCATCATCTCGGAATTTACGTCAAAGACGCCGATAAATTTATTACACAATTTAAGGAAGACTTTAATGTGGACATCGCTCAAGTTGGAAATGTAGGTAAATTGAGGTTCACATATTTAGATACTAAAGATTTAATCGGGTATTATATAGAATTACTTGAATTTTAATCTCAGAAAATTCATTTTCTTATTCTTTTTATTGTTAAACACTTTTAAATTAAAAATATTTATATCAAACTCACTATAATCTTAAAATATGGTAAGTAAAAAACAAAAAAATAAAGGCGGAGATTTAGTTGTAGAATGCTTAATCAATGAGGGTATTAGTAAAATCTTCGGAATTGTTGGTGGTGAATTACTCCGAATCTATGATGCGGTCGAAAGATGGGGAAGAGAAGAAGGTATTGACACTATTATGATGCGTCATGAACAAGCAGGTGGACATGCTGCTGATGCATGGGCCAGAGCTACTGGGGATATCGGTGTTTGCTTGGGGACTGCGGGTCCCGGAGTAACTCATTTAGTTCCTGCAATTGCGGCAGCATGGGCAGATTCTATCCCGCTTCTGGTAATAGGGGCTCAGATTGCTAGAATGTTTGATGATACAGGAATACTACAAGGAGGCTTAGATCAAATGAAATTAATGGAGCCGATTACCAAAGAGCAAATCTCTGTTGAGGAGCCTTACGAGATTCCTAAAGCGGTTCAGAGAGCAATGAAAGCAGCAATGTCAGGCCGAAGGGGTCCAGTTTTTTTAGAATTAAGAGAAACTGCATTGGTTCGAGAGGCAAAAGAAGAATACTATAAAGATATTGTCCCTCCAGAAAACTATAGACCCCTTCACAGACCTTCTGGGAATCCTGATGCAATTAAATCTGCTATAAAACTTTTAATAGAGGCAGAAAAACCTTTATTAATCGCCGGAGGAGGTACAATTGCCTCGGAAGCTTCCGAAAATTTTAAAAGATTATCACAACAATATCGAATCCCCGCAGGTACAACCATTAACGGTATAGGAGCAATCTCAAATGATAAGGATACATACATCGGATCTTATCTTACCGCAAATGCATTCAGAACTGCCGCATCTCAAGCAGATGTTGTAATTTCATTTGGAGCAAAATGGGATTATACATTACTCTATGGAGCACCTCCAATATGGAACCAAGATCAAAAGGTAGTTCAAGTTGATATTGATCCTACAGTAATAGGAAAAAATAGACCTACAAAAGTTCCTATTATCGGAGATGTTGAGGCGGTAATAAATCAATTTCTTTCAGAAATGGAGGATGATTTACCTAAGGCAAAAATAACGCAGTGGGATGAATGGAATACCTATTTAAGAGAATTGAAGGATGCAGATCAACAAAATATAGACAAGATCTTAAAATCAGATAAACTTCCTATGAAACCCCAGAGATTAGCGTGGGAGGTTTTAGATTTCATCGAACCCGACACTCAATTTGTTCTCGATGGAGGAGATATTGCGGTGTTTACCTTCGGTTTGTTAAGTAATAAGACGCGAGAGCCGAGATGTACCTATTATCCAATTTCAATGGGTCATTTAGGTACTGGCATACCTCATGCGATTGGTGCTCAAATGGCAAAACCAGATAAATTAGTGGTTTGCTTAACTGGAGATGGAAGTTTCATGTTTAATGTTCAAGATTTGGATACCGCAGTTCGTTTAAATTTACCGATAATAGTAGTTGTAGCGAATAATAGCTGTTGGGGTATGATAAAATCAAACCAAAGAAACAATCTAAGTAAGCGATATTGTGATGTAGACTTCCCTTCAACGAACTATGCTGAAATCGGTAAAGGATTCGGATGTTATGGTGAAAAAGTAGAAAAGCCGGAAGATATTAAACCCGCACTTCAAAGAGCAGTTGATTCTGGAAAACCAGCAGTAATAGATGTAGATATTGCATTTGAAACACCTCCAGCAATGAAAATAGTCGGTTTGTATAAGAAATCAAAAGGACTATTTAAAAATCCTTAGAGTTCTTCAATTCTTATTAATTTTCATCATAAAAATCATATATTTATCTGATATATAAAAAGGATCAAAGAATTAATTTTAAGAGAGGAGGAATGTAAAATGGGAAATGAAAAGTATTTGAAAGGAAAGGTAGCAGTCATAACTGGAGCAGGGAGTTCTGGATTTGGGCGCATTATGGCAAAGCGATTTGCCTCGAAAGGTGCTGATTTAGTTTTAAATGATATTGACCAAGATGGTTTAGAAGAATCCAAAAAGATAATTGAGAATGAATTCGAGGTGGATATAAAAATCATCCATGCTGATATCACAGATCTAAATCAAGTTAAACAAATGGAAAATGATGTTTTTGATACATTCGATAATGTGTATCTCTTAGTAAATAACGCAGGTATAGACGGTGGTCTCTATTCTTCTCTAAAGGCTAAAGAGGAGATCTATGATAAGGTCATGGCGGTCAATGTGAAAGGTGCGTGGAATATGACCAAAATCTTTTTTAGAAAGATGAAAAGACAGAGGGATTTTAAACCCGTTCGAGGAAAAATAATTAATATTGCATCTTGTGCTGGAACTGATAATGGTCTAAATCCGTTTATTGGGGTATATAGCGCAAGTAAGGCAGCCCTTATTGCTTTTACCAAACTCTGGGCCTTAGAGTTAGGACCTGACGATATAACTGTTAACGCAATCTCACCCGGAGTATTTTTAACCCCCATTTATAATAACGATCCAAAATTGATTCGTCAATTTTTAGAGAGTAGGGGAGTTAAATTACCCATAGATAAGATTGGGGATCCCGAATGGGTTGCTGATGTGGCAGAATTTTTAGCATCTCCGAAATCAGATTATATAACGGGAGAAAATATAAAACTAGACGGCGGTATGACCATATCCATCAATAAAACATAAAAAAGTAAAAAAATTATTTTTTCAAAATTTTTAATTATTTATTCTTTGACCTTATTTAACGCTTCTTTTAATACTTTTTCAAAGTTTTCCAATATGAATTCTGTATCTTCTTCAGTTATAACGAGAGGCGGTTTAATTTTTACAAGATTTCTCATTAAGAGTTCTCCTTTCGCTGAGAGAATAGGCATACTCTCCCCTAAATATAGATTATATTTTGGAGCAATTTGCATCATCTCCTCTACCAGCTCAGTATAAGGTTCTCTGGTTTCTCTATCTTTTACCATTTCAATACCAATGAATAATCCTGGACCTCGAACATCTCCCATTACTTCATATTTTTCTTGCATTTCCTTTAATCTCTTAGTAATGATATTTCCCATTTTTTCACAGTTCTCTCCCAACTTCTCCTTTTCTATGACTTTTATTGCCGCTAATCCTGTAGTTAAGGCGACTGGATCTGAGCTAAAAGTAGTATGCTCTTCTGTTGGAGTAAATGTCTTTCTCATTTTCTGGCTGGCAATTAAAACACCTAAAGGAAAACCGCCTCCAATAGCCTTCGTGAAGGTCATCATATCTGGAGACACATCCAACCCTAATTCTTCTTGATATTTCTCTGTTACTGTAAAATATTTGCCCGTCCTCCACATACATGTTTGACATTCATCATAGATTAAATAAATTTTCTCTTCTTTGCAGGTATGCTTTAATTCTTTTAAAAAATCGGGGGGGAATGGAATATGTCCTCCTGCTCCTTGTATGGGCTCCAGAATCACTCCTGCTATTTGCTTTGGTGCCATTCCTTTAAGATACTTTTCCACCACACTAAAGCATTCTAAATTACACTCTGGATCCCGTTCTCCGTTAATTCCATTCTTATAATTCCACATACATCTATAACAATATGGTTGCGGCATACGTGTGAAATGCCCCGTCGCAAAAGTATCAAAACGCGTTACCGCGTGAATCGGCTGGGAAAGCGTAGCAGTTACCAAGCTTGATCCATGATATCCATGCCAAAACGCACCGAAATGATCTGCACCTCTTGAGGCAATCATCGCTAGTTTCATCGCTGCTTCATTGGCCAGTCCCCCTCCTTCGCAATTAAATGCAACTCTTCCGCCCTTTAACTTTCCTGGAGCAATAGCTGCTAATTTATTCGCTAATTTTGCTCTTGCTGGTGTCAAACAATTATACCTCACATGTGTTAGACGTTTCATCTGTTCTAAGGCTGCATAATTCACATCGGGATGTGCAAACCCTAATGCAAGGGTCCAATTCATCGAGGTACAATCTAAAATATCTTTCATATTCCCCTCTTCATCTTGGACTCTGACCCATGGCGAGCCCGGCTCTTTTGCCTCTATAGGAGTTAGTGGTTCCACAAAATTGTTAAGTGAATGTTTTTGGAACTCCAAAATTTCCTCGCCATTTATTCCAGATGAGATCCTCGATAATTCTTCCTTACTTAAGGCTTTTGGTTCTAATTCAGATTCTTTCATTTTAATCAACTTAATTATAATGTGACCTTAATATTATTAAATAATATCTCATGAAACTTATTTTTGCCTTATTCATAAAAGAGAGCAAATAAGGAGAATATTGGAAGTATATAAAAACTAATTTAATACTATTAAAAAATAGAAACTGTTAAGAAAAGGATTATTAATTTCCTCGCCCTTTATTGGCCCTTATACTCGGACGAGTTTTTTCAGATCCCCATCCTTTTTTATGTAGTCCTCGCGCTTTTCTACCTGCGGAAGTTTTACCTCTGTAGACTCTCTTTTTATTTGATGAATCACAGATCCAATTGATCTTCGGATCCGATTTAATGACGGGATGATGAGGATCGACTAGGATCACTTCATAATACCAATGTTTACCATCAGATGATATCTTATAACTATTTAGTACTTCTAAGTTTGGAAATCTTTTTTGTGCCCGCTCTTCTGCGATCCATCTCAAATTCTTACCCGTTGTGTATTTTACAACACCCATCGCTCGATTTTTTCTTCCTCGTTTAGGACGCTGCTTATGCATGCCGCCTTTGCGAATACGTGCTCGTGCTACTACATATCCTTGTTTTGCCTTATATCCTAAATCTCTAGCGCGATGAATCTTTGTTGGTCTGTTAATTCTCTGAACAGATCTTCCCTTGCGATATTCTATTGCGCGTTTCCAATTCGAACTTTTATAGGTTTTGTCATGTTTTTCAAATGTTTCCTTCACATATTTATATCCTGACTTCACTTGAGATCACTTTTTTCTACTGTGTATTTGTATAATAAATAATAATTTTATAATTTTTTTATTTCAGACTCTTAAAATAATCTATAATTTTTCTGGTAGCCCCTGTACTTGCTTCAATCTGAGTTTCTTCTGTTTGGCTTCCAATGTGGGGTGTCAAGATCAAATTTTCTTCGCATTGACATAAATCCAAATTATTAAGGGGTTCTTCTCTATACACATCTAAGGCAGCACCACCAATTTTCTTTTTTTGCAATGCTTTAATTAAAGCACCCTCATCGACTAAATTTCCTCTCGCAGTATTTATCAAAATGGTGTCTTTACTCATTAACTGTAATCTTCTTGCGTCTATTGTATTTTCAGTATGGACGGTAGAGGGAATGTGTAAAGATACTATCTGAACATCTTGAATCAATTCATCTACAGAGGTATAGATATGGTATCCTAAAGATTTTGCCTTTTTCTTGGCATCTTGGTCAACATCATAAATGCCTATTTGCATTTCGAATGCAGAAGCTTTCCTTGCAACCTCAGACCCAATATTTCCAAACCCAATTATCCCCATCTTCTTTCCCTTTAGTACATACCCCGTATAATTGCTTTTAAGCCACTCACCACAATGCATAGTTTTATCTGCTTTCGCTATATGACGAACCAGACTTAATATAAGCCCCATCGTAAGTTCTGCCACAGATACTGAGGGTGCTTCTGGAGTATTAAATACCTTAATGCCCAATTCTTCTGCCTTTTTCAAATCTATATTATCTAATCCAACCCCTGCTCTTCCAATTGCTTTTAATTTCCGTGCATTCTCTAAGATTTCTGCTGTCAGCTTTGTACCAGATCGTACTATAATTGCATCATAATTAGCAATTTCTTTCCGTAGCTCATCAGGACTAAGAGAAAATTTTTGATCCACCTCAAATCCGCCTTTTTGCAAAATTTTAATTCCATCTTCGTGTATTTTGTCAGAAATAAGTGCTTTCATAAAATTTATAATAATAACTTTTTATTTTCTTTAATACTTTTATTAATTAAAAATAGCTTAAAGACTTAATTGGAGAACAGTATTAGAAATTCATGAATGAAAAATCAGAAAAGGATAACGAATTTAATGATGCAAAGGTCAATAGAGAAGACGGATTGAATGTCTCATATGATAGAGATGAGTTGAACCAGTTTTTGCCTCATCTAATGGATGAAATAGAAAATAAAAAGAAATCTATTCAAATAGAATCTATTGATTACGAGGTTGAAGGCTCGGAAAAAAACGAAAAGAAAAAAGAAGGCTCTGAATCTAAATTAGATGATCTATCTGACCCTAAAGCGATTCACTTTATAAGAAGATGTTCTACAAAAAAAGAGGCTAAGGAAATATTAGATTATCTTTTGGGGAGAGGAGAAATAACCCCCCAAGAATATGAGACCATTAATAGAAAATTGGATAAAAAAGAAGGCCTAAGAACTCTCATAAAAGAAAGCGGGGGTTTTAAAGAACCCGGTTATTATATTAGAAAATATTATTATAATCAAAAATCCGAACAGAATAATAAATAAAAAATTCTCTTCTTTTCCAAAAACCGTTTCTTCCTAATCTTTCTTCCTACTAAAACCAATAGAACTTTTTAGAAATAGTTTTATATTGATAGATTCATTATTAGATTTTGTAGGAACAAGGCAGATGATGATCTTGTGACAATTTAAAAGAGCTATTGCTCATAGCAATGAAAATGTTGCCCCAATCTGATGCCTCCAAATCAATTTAATTATCTTTCTTCTCTTTCCAACAAATTTTTAAATCTCTGACCTTTCTTAGTCAAATAATACTCCTTGTTCTTTTTCTCTATTAGATTAAGTCCAACCAAAACTGGGATTCTCCCTTTTATACATACAATAGGGATTCCCGAAAATAGTTTTATTGTTTCATCGTTTCTTGCCCCTCTTTCTATAGAATAGAAGATTTCGATCCCCAAGGTACCTAAAAGATATTTTAAATCTTCTTCTAAATCATTTTTTATCTCTTTTTTCGGCATCCCAATCGATTTTTGTAAAAGAATTAAAATTTATTTATTCATTCTCTTTTCTTTTTTATCTAAATTTGAATATTTATTTGATAATGAGTTTTCAGGATTTTTCGTGGCCAAATCTTCTAGAAAATCACTTATTTTTTCTTCTTTAGTTTTTTTAGTTCCTTTATTTCTAACATCTTTTAAAATCTCAGCAATTTCTTTTTGCATTTTTCGTTCTGGGGTTTTTGGATTATATTTGTCCGCTACGACGGGTTTAGCCTCTTTTGGCAATAATTTTCTTAGATATTCTGGAAACGCCGTTGTAACTTGTAAATTAGTTTTTAGCACAATATATCTCTCATTTTTAAACTTGAGTTCCTCAATTATATCATGTTCTTTAAGAAAGTTTAAAACCTTACTTAAAGCATCTAAATTTCGTTTAGAAACTAGCTTTGGAAGTTTGTCTCGCGGAATGAGACCGTTTCTCAATTCAGATAATACATTATATTTTTTGGGGTCTGAAATAATTTGAAATAACAAAAACGAATCCTCTTCTAATTCTTCTTCAGTTTTGGTTTCATATTTGCTGAAATATTTTTGTACCTTTGGGAGAATTAGATCTATTAGCTCTGGAGTTTCGTCAATATATTCTATAACGCTATCTGGAGGTATACGTTCAGCATTAACCTCTTTTAAAAGAAGAATATATTTTTCTACAATTCCGATTTGATTAATGAAAATTAATTGTTTTTCCGCTAATGTTTCAATCGTCTCGTCAAAATTCTTTTTTGGAAAATTATCTTGGAACCATTCTTTCATCCATTCAAGTGGTAAAGGGCCTTTTGAGAGCTTTCTTAGTGTAAGAAAGACATATTTCTCGCTTAGCAATTCAGCTAATCTTTCCTCTTCAGTTTTCTGTCTGGTTACTTCTACTGATGCCCAATATAACTCTCGCACCCATAGCTTAACTAATTCGTTATTCTTGACTATCTTCTCCTGTTCCTCTCGGTTAAAATTATTCAAATCGCTGATATAAAAGGCGGTATATATATCTTCATTCGATTTTAATTTGTCTGAAAATTCAATACATAAGTCTTGTATCTTTTCTTCTACTTTTATATCTGTTTGTTCATCAAAGATAATTGATATCATCAGCATATCATTATTTCCACGTGCCCAATCTGATTGAATCTCAAAGTAATAATTCATAGTTATTGTTTCTTCAAATGAATGTGTAAAAAACCCCTCTGAAAATTGTTGATCCATTATATTTGCAATTCTTGTTGATAATTGCTCTTCCAATAAGTCTTCTGGATAGGCATAGAATACAATTGGACCAATCTTACGATGGAAATAGCTCAGAGAAGCGATAGTTTTCAAATATTTACTCTCCACTTGGTTTTTTCTTATTTTTCTTAGGGTTCCAATAAAATTAAAGTTTAAACATTATATATCGAAAAGAATAAATAAATTTATCTTATAATACCCTATGTGATAATTAATCAATCAACTATATTAAACTTAATAATGGTTTTCCCAATAAATATTTGAAATTCAATTTTAGTTAACTATAAAACCTCTTGTTTGGGAATTATAAAATGATGAAAAAAACGAGAAACAAAATCGATCTTGTTGCTTTTGATCTTGATGATTGTTTATTCGATTCAACGGGCTTATCACGGAGAGCCCGAATAAAGGGTATAGAGGCAATGTTGAAATTGGGCTTAAAGATCGACCGAGAAAGAGCGATTAGGATATTAATGGAAATTGTTGATGAATACGGTTCAAATTTTTCGAAGCATTATAATTATTTTATTCGTCGATTAAATCAAGTCTATGAGGATTTTGATATCTCTTTCAATATGAAATACAAGTTCATCTCTGCAGCAGTGATGGCATATCATAAAGAAAAAATAGAGTCTATTAAATTATATGATGATGTGATTCCCATATTAAAAGATTTAAAAGAAAAGGACATAAAAACTGCAATAATTACTGATGGAATTCCCATAAAACAATGGGAAAAGATCTTGAGATTAGACCTTGACCCACTAATTGGATTAGTGATTATCTCAGACCAAATAGGTGTTAGAAAACCCAATCCATGGCTATTTGAGTTTTGTTTAAATGAGGTGGGAGTTAAAGGAGAAGAAGCGATCTACATTGGAGACAGAATCGAGAGAGATATTGTACCTGCCAATAAAAACCATATTTATAGCGTATATATACATAGAGGAGGGAAATATGATACATATACAAAAAGAGATAATCTTAGAAAATATGAAACCCCTAATTTTGAAATTGAAAGTTTGGATGAACTATCTAATATAATAGATACCATAAACAAAAATAGAGAATAAAAATGCAGATAGCGTGTCTTCAACCACGAATTTTAGATGATAGATCTAAATGTTATAGTCATATAAAAGAATTAATGAATGGACTAATATCCAATCATCCATACTTGGATTTTGTTATTTTACCAGAACGATGGGTTCCTTTTAATTCACAAATGGAAAAAAATTTCCAAAAAGAGAGAAGTGATGATTATCTTTTCGTTAAATCTCTAGCAAAGGAGTACAAGATTAATATTATATCTGGTGCTATATGGGAGTTTCGAAAGAATAAACCAGATCAGCGTTTTATTACATGTTACTATTTTAACGATAAAGGAAGGGAAATCGGTCGGCAAGAGAAAATTCATCTTTATACATATGAATCAAAATATTTCGAACCAGGGGATACCCTAAAAATATTTAAATATAATGAGTTTTATTTTGCGATACTCATTTGTTTTGATATGGCGTTTTATGAAACTCCGCGACTTGCGGCGGAAAATGGTGCCGATATATTATTCTCTCCTACACAAATAAGAGAAGATGGGATGGATAATTGGAAAATATATCTTCAAGCACGAGCGCTTGAAAATAGAATTCCATTGGCTGCAAGTAATACTCTTGGAAGCATATTTGATAGAAATTTTCTAGGAAATAGCCAAATTATCTCCTTTAATGAAGGTCCCATGACACCTTCCAGATTGAAACAAATACAAGGACCAATAGCCAAGAGCGGATATGTTACTGATGTTATAGATTTACATTTTCCCAGAAAACTCAGAAAAATTCGATTAAATGAAAAAATTCATAAAGAAAAAATAAAGGTAATGACGCTCGAATAGGAGTTTTAAAAAAATAAATTTTTAATTTTACTTCCAATCACCTCTCTCTCCGAGGGGTTTAAATACTCATTTTTTGAAAAATATTAAACAATATTATACTATAAAAATGATTTCAAAAAATAAAGCAAGAGATAATTTTATTGGACCAAAGGCACTCTTTGATCCGCTTTATGTTCCTCCAGAACTTCTTTTTAGAGAAACAGAAGAATCGTCACTTCTCTCAATCTTAACCGATAGCCTCCAAGATAAATTTTCTGTTAATATTCTATATCAAGGAATAGAAGGTATCGGTAAAAAATCAATTATTAATAAAGTTTTAGGAGATCTTATTAATACTAACGACTATTTCCATCTTTACAAAAAAATCCAAATTGATTGTAAAGAAAAAAACATAGAAGAGCTAATAATAAGCTTAATAGTAATTCTCTCAAAACATTGCGATCTTAATTTCGAATTGAGCTCGATTCTAAATTCGAATATTCCACGGTTATGGAGTCTTTTGAAATTAATGTGTAAGAAACTTGACAATCATGTGATTTTTATCTTTTATAATTCGGAACATCTTAAGGCTAAAATCCAAAAAAAATTTCTAACTTTTGGAAAAAATTCCAATATTTCGGTGATTTCTACCGTGAATAGAGTATTACGCCCCACTACCATAGATCTCCTCTCTGATTATGATCTGAAAAGGAAATTAGAATTCTTCTCCTATGATCAACTCGTTTCAATTTTCACCCAGAGAACTGATTTGAGTTTTTCTTATAAGATTGAGCGAGATCTAATTGAAATAATAACAGATCTCATTTGTGAAAATTATGTACCTGTTCCGGGAAAGGGGATAAATATCCTTCGAGATTTATATCCCTCACTCAAAAATAGGGATTCTGTTGACTATAATAGTCTATTGACAATATGCGAGAATCATTTTGATGTTCTAAACAATCAGGATGAATTTAGTATGTTGAATTATCTTTCAGAAGAAACCCCTTTAGCGATTGTATTTCTTGATAATTTAATAAATCATTTCTCCTCGAATTCGTCAAATTACTATATAAATCTAGAGGAATTAAAAGAGCTATTTGATATCTCTTGTGAATCATTGGAAACTAATGAAAATATTGAAGAATTTATGAATATGATTATTCGATTGAAAAATATAGGAATTTTAAGTCCATCCAATAAAGGAATAGATTTTACTTATGAAATTGTTCTTGAAAGCGAACTATCCAAGAATTTCTATTTTCTACTTCTTAACCCTATAAAGTTGAAAGCAATGGTGGATGCGGTCTTCACTCACAGAGCCATCTTTTAAGTTTCCATTCTTTTTTTTATTAATCATAAGAGAAAACTACAAATAATTCCAAGCAAACTTAAAATATATAAAAAATATATACTTGAGTTTATTCTTTACATTTAAAGAGAAACTTAGATAAGGAGAATTTATTGGGTGAGGCGGTATTCGATATAGCTCGAGATGAAGGCGTTCTTGTCAGACTCGTGGGGGTCCTCGCATAACAG
>SHMW01000072.1 GCA_008080735.1 Promethearchaeota archaeon | reverse complement strand
AAAAATGAAAATAACGAATCTGTCAATAGTTTTAAGACATACAAGATTGTAAAACGGCTTGAATATTAAAATATTATTTGTTTTGTGAAGAGATAGTATAAAGATAAGAGGGTTGGAAAGGAGTTTTCCTTTCATTCATTCTTTTTTATTCCTTTTTCTTGCTTCAGAATTTTCTAATAATTTAAGACAATTTTCGTTGATTTGAAACGCTTCTCCGATGTATCTTATATAAAGCTTAAAAGGAAGAGCATAGAATGATGAAACTTTTTTAATCTAAATCATATTTTGATGAAAATTAATTCAATTGGTATTATTAAGTAAGCGGGTAATTTTTCATTCAAAACTTAAAAAAGATTTGAGATAGGAAGCGACTTTTAAAGATGGGTTTTTCACCCTGTAAGAAAAGAAAATACCTTTAATTTTAATTTAATTAAGAGTATAAAACTATATTAAAACAATTAAACAAAAAGATGATTTTGTTCTTCGATACTTCAGTAAAATATAATACAATACATTATTATCCCTTATCGGGTTTTTGATATTTTGTAGTATTATATAGGATTGTAGATTCTTGAACTTATTTTTAGGATTATGACAAAAGTAAAATTAAGCATTGCCATTGATGAGGAACTTATTGACTGGTTGGAAAATGAAGTGGATTCAAAAAAGTTTGGATCCAAATCGCATGGAATTGAAGTTGCGGTTTAAGGATATTAATGATACATCAAAATCCGTTAATAAAGGGCTAATGAAGTTTATGAGTTTAGCATCGTTGATGACGTTAATGCAGATTATGTCCTTTTTAGGCACCTATGCGGCGATTTACGGTGGGATCAATATTATCAAAAATTAATTAAAACTACTAAGCCAATACAAAAAACAATAAATTTTATTTACTTATTTTTGATAATTTTTATTTTCCCTTCATCGACAAGAATGTTTAAAATAGAAAAAAATTATTATATTAATTATCTTTTTTCAATATGAATATGGCAGAAAACCAGTATGTAGAATGTGGTTATTATAAGTTTTGGGCGAAAGATAAAACTCTTTCTATTACTGTTAGAAATAGAGAATACTGGCCTGCGGATTGTGAAACTATTAGAGATATAAAAGGTTTAGAAAAGTATACGGAATTGCGCTCATTAAGCATCGTTAATACGGATATAAGAGAGCTTTGTGGGCTCGATCATCATGTAAATTTAGAAATACTTAAAATCCAAGATTGTTCAATCCTCGAGATTCACGGATTGGGAAATCTTAAAAATTTAAAACATTTAGATCTTTCCAACAATCATATAAAAAAAATAGAAGGGCTCGATCATCTTATAAATTTAGAAATACTTAAAATACAAGACTGTTCAATCCTCGAGATTCACGGATTGGGAAATCTTACAAATTTAAAACATTTAGATCTTTCCAACAATCATATAAAAAAAATAGAGGGACTCGAAGCCCTGACATCGTTGGAATATCTCAATTTGTCTCATAATCCGATTAAAAAGATAGAGGGGCTCGACAAATTAAGAACATTAAAGCAACTTGCATTTTCGAGTAAAGGTTTAACCAAGATTCAAGGATTAGAAACGATTAAATCACTTAAGGAGCTTCATTTATTTGATTCATCAATCCGTGATATTGAAGGGCTCGACTATCTTACTAATTTAAAAAAACTCAGTTTGAATGGCAATAAAATTAAGGAAATTAAAGATCTTGGTAAATTAAAATCATTAAAAAGACTTGATTTATCCAAAAATCAAATAACCGAGATTCAAGGATTGACTAACTTAACATATTTAATCTCACTTAATCTGAGTCAAAACCAAATTACTCGTATTCAGGGACTCGAAAACCTCTCGAAATTAGCCTTTTTAGATTTATCCGAAAATAAAATTCGTAAGATTGAAGGACTCGGCTCACTTACTAATTTAGTGCAACTCAATCTGTCAAAAAACAGTATTGAAACCCTTGAGCTTAAAAGCAGCCTTAAACATTTGGAAAAATTAAAACTCCAGCATAATTCGATAAATTCAATTTGTTCAATCGCCCCTCAACAATCATTAGAAGATTTATGGTTAAACAATAATCAGCTCTCCGAATTAAAAAATTTGGAAGGGGTAAAAAACCTTAAGAGTTTAATTTTGAATGAAAACAATATTAAAACTCTCAACGGACTCAAAAATTTACCGAACCTAAGGGGATTATATTTACGTGAGAATCAACTCTCGGATATAACCCATTTACAAACATTACCTAAACTCTTTGAAGTTGATATAGCAGAAAACCAAATTACTCATCTTCCCGATTTCACTTCTCATCCTAACCTTCACAATATTACTATAACATACAATCTCCTCGACAATCAAAAAGATTTCGAACCATATTTTCAAAATAAGAACTATTATCTTCTTATTACAGGGAATCCCGTGTGCGAACGCCTTCTTGAAGATGGGCTCGCAGAGCTTGGCTTGCTAGATAGCGTAAGGGTCGCTGGGACTCATCCTAGCTTCTTTAGTCTTGAATGTTAGCATTGTTTATTGGTTGATTTATAAAATTCTTGATATTTATATTGTATTTATTAACTAAACAGAATCAAAAAAAGTCAAATAAATTTTTGTTAAAAGAATTAAAAATGGCTAAAAAATTTTCTAGATACAAGAAAAAAAGGTTACGAAGAAGAAATATCTGAGAGTAAAACTATGTTCGTATCCCTGTAAAGAGAATGATCGAAAAAGACGAATCTGAACAAATTTTAATTATCACTAAGAATCTGTTGAAAATTAATTTAATCCATATATTAAATAGATTGATATTAATTTCAAACTTATTAAAGATTAATTTAGAATTTTCATTTGAAACTTAAAAAAGATTTGAGTTTGGGAGCGACTTTTAAAAAATCAATACTTTAATAAGTAATGCTTAAATATAAGGCGAGGATATAGGGGGTTTCTTTAAAAATATCGACATATTAACGTGTTAAACAAAAAATTATATATACGAGTTTTCAATACAATATAATATAAAAAAGTAGTGTATAATGGCGATTTAATTTTGAAGATTGTTACTGTAAATGTTCCAGAGTCATATATAGATGTGATTGAGAAGTTGGTTGGAGAGAACGGTCTTTATCCTTCTAGGTCAGAGTTAATTAGATGTGCTGTCAGAGAATTTCTCATTAAAGAATTAAAAATGGCCAAAAGCTTTCAGAAAGGCAAGATTGAGGAAGATTTAGAACATCTGGATGATGAAAAATATGTTCGGGTTCCTATCGATAATCTTGACGATGATGAACCCGTTAGAGAATTTAAAACCTATAAAATCATTAAGAAACTTGAGTATTAACCGTGTTTCTCCCCTTTTTTTTATTTTTGTAATAATTTTACTACATTTCTGATTTTTTAATGAATATTTAAAATTTTAAGATAATTTTGAACTTAGTTCAAATGGGAGTATTCAAATGATCTATGATTTGAAACTGAAATATATATAAAAATTAAGAAACATAATTTAGTAATAACTTTAGGTTAAAATGAACTATGATTATAAAGATGCTTATTGAAGCGTTGGATTGAGATCTATGATACTTCTTTTTTATTTCGATCGGACACTCGGACCACGTCTTTTTTTAACGGCTCCAAATGATTTGGCGGAAAATTTAGAGCAAAAGACATTGGATCAAATAAAATCTCTGCTCGATTCTGGAGAAGAATCTTTTTTCTCACATTATTTCACCAACGAGCTGAAAACAGCTAACTGGATTTTTAAAGTTGAGTCAGAATGGGCGCGTGGACGTGCGGAGTTACTTATGATCTCGGTAATCGTACCGGAGGAGGAGCCTGATTTTAACTATTACGAAGGATTGTTATCGAAATTCGTAGAAAAAATAAGGAACACTGCAGAGATTTATAAAGGACTCTATATCGGTTCAAATATAGATAATGAAATGCAGAGAATTCAGAATTCCTATGAGATCTTCAAAAATGAAGTGAATAACCTCTATAAAATCATATCAGTCAAGAGAGTGGAGACTGAAGGAGCTTTACTTTCCTTAGAAACTCTTAAGCAACACAGAACCATCACTCTTTCAACCCATATTCTAAATCGGTTTGAAGAAATCGCGAATAATTCTGAAAATTGTTTTATCGTATTCAGAACGAGGGGTGAGGCAACAAAAATCGATATTATTCCCGTTGATACACAAAAAATAATCCGATTAGCGATCATTTTCGGACAGCAAATGACCGTGCGAATCGTCCAACAGATTGGACAAATTTTTTCAAAGTATGAAGATTATGTCTCACTCGTGTTTACTTCAGGAATTTGCCAAGAGATCGATAGATGCGTATATGAAGTGTATGTAGATCCTGATATGGACAAATTAAACGAAATTATAGAAGAGATTTACAAAATTGAAGGTGTTCTCTCAATAGAAGTAAAGCTATTAAAAGTCAATACTTAGCGAGCTTAGATTCACAGAAATAAAAATTTGGATGATAAAAATGGAAAACAAATTTAAACCGTCCTTTATGCAATGGGGAATTATAACCAAAGAGAATTTTGAAGGAAAAACTACTTATGATTTACCGATTAAACGATGGGATCCCCTTTCTACCATTGAAATTAAAACTAAGGACTTTGGGATGCGGAATAGGCATAGAAGGTTTCACGGACACTATTCTTATTTGAGTCCAATTAGGGGGAAAAGACCAAAAGGTTTCAAGACTCCTGAAAAGAAAAGCCAATTATTAGATTGTTCAGAGATAATCCTTTCAAAAGCAAAAGATGTATTTATGAGTATTACGGAAGGAGAACCTGTGTTTGATGAGGATGGAAGGCAGATTGGCGATGGATATACGATAATTATATGCGAAGACACGGAAAGAAAAGATAATCCATTTTCTGAAAATCCTCACAGCATCGAAAAAATCTCTGAAAAAACTAAGGCAATCACGTTAATAAATAGATATCCTTCTATGGCCCGGGTAGTGGATCCGAAAGTGGAAGAGTATGTCAGGAACAATTTACCTCGACATTTAAAACTTGCTCGTGGGATAAATTTGGTAACTATTTCCAGGGATTTTTATCCTTCAATGTGTTTTAGCTTAATACCTGCAGATGTCCTACAAGCAATATTATTATCGATGAAGGAATCGATTTTATACAGTATACAAGAAGCCATCCAGAGGAATTATTATGATATCCCCGTGACCCCTTTCTTTAATATAGGGATGAAAGTTGGAGGGAGTCAACCGCGAATTCATGGACAAGTTTATATTGATTTAAATATGGATGGGCACGGAAGTCGGTTAGAGAATTATTTGAACGCTTTCAAGGAGATGGACGAATGCCATTTATGTGAAACTTCGCATGGAGATACTGATCGAATCGTCATGAAAACGAAATATTGGACATTTTACACATCTGGGAGTCCCGTCAGAAACTATCATATCCGATTCCACCCGAATGAGCACATTCGTAGATATACGCAGTTAAATATCAACCAGCTTTCAGAATTAGCAAATAATTTAAAATCACTCTTTCAAGCTTTAGATGATATTGAAATCGATAAAAACCGCAATATCATTATGAATTGTTGTCCTTTCCATTATGATGCCGATTTTCATTTATTCGGAGATATAATTCCTCATGAAATCATAGGCGGTGCTGAAATGGCAGAAGATATGAGAGTTGCTCGGAAATTGCCTCATATCGCAGCGGCAGAGATTAGAGACGCCTTAGAAAAATATCAATGATAGTTCTCTATTCTTCCTTAAAAATCATCGATTATTAAATTAAATTTATTAGATTCAATAATTTATTATTAAATTATATAATTTTTATAATTTGTATTAGTGGAATTTAATAGCAATAGAGCTATAAATTTCCTTGTAGTAATCAAGTATATTTAACACGACGGGAATCAATGATGACAGAATATGAGCGTGAGTGGTCTGCAATCATTCTCGCAGGCGGATTAGGTACTCGGTTAAAGCCTTTAACCTCAGAAGTCCCTAAGCCAATGGTCCCAGTTACGAACGTAAATATGGTGGACTATGCCATAGCTCATCTGATATACGCCGATATCAAACACATACTAATCGCGCTCGCGTATATGGGAGAAACACTAAAAGAATATATTGAAAAAACATGGACTCCCGAACGATTAGGCGATGTAGAGCTAGAATGTGTTATTCAAGAAAGCAAAGGAACTGCAGATGCCGTACGGTTGATGGCAGATAAGATTGATTCTGAAAATTTTGTAGTTTCTATGGCGGACATCGTAACAAATTTACCAATGAGAGTTTTTATGGATTTTCACGAAAGTAAAGAAGGTATAGCCACCATATCAATGAAATCTGTAGAAGCTCATACTTCTCAATACGGAGTAGTCCTTTTAGACAAGAACCGTAAGATATATCTTTTTTTAGAAAAGCCCGGTCCAATGGAACTTTACGTCAGTAGCATGGCGCAAAGGAATGAATTATACCTACATACCAATGTGATCAATACGGGAATCTATTGCTTTAATCGAGATGTGTTGGATGTGTTAAATTCTACAGATATGATGGATTTTGGTGGAGAGGTTTTTCCTTACTTATTAGAAAACCAATATGATCTTTACGGGTTTGTGAAAGATTATTATTGGTTAGATTGCGGTAATCCCCAAACCTACTTATGGGCCAATTGGGATCTTTTGAGAAAATATGCATGGCCTATCACTCCCAACGGAAAAGAATATGACGGAATCTTTGTTATGGGAATAATTAATTCTGGAGAGGGTGTAAGAATCGAAAAACCGAGCTGTTTCGGGGAATATGTACATTTGGGAGAAAATGTGAAAGTAAAAGAATTAAGTTCAATAGGTAATAATGTCAAGATTGGAAATAATTCATCTATTGAACGAAGCGTGGCATGGGATAATGTAGAAATAGGTGATGGATGTGAAATAACTGAGACAATAATATGCAACGATTGTACGATAGGAGATAATGTTATGCTAGATAGAGCAATAATCGCCCCCCATTGCAAAGTTAGTGATGATAAGGAATTAATAGATAAAACACTGGATCGGGGAGAAGAAATATAGAATTTAAAAAAGACTATTCAATATATTCTAAAAAAGTATTTACCTTGTAATCTGCTTTTCTCGCCATTATTTTCCAGTTTCGAATAATTGTAATAATTTTTTCGATATCTTCTGTTTTATGGCCACTTTTATTAACGAGTCGATTCAATACCGTGATGAGAGCAAACCAATCACAAAACATAGAAAAAGCTTCTGCACTAAACCACAAGGTATCTTGATACCTATTTACATCCAGAAACTTTTGAGCGTCAGAATCGCTTAATAATTGTTTTAAGATGACTGAGATTTTCTTGTTTTTCAACTCCTCTCTGGCTAAAAGATTTTGTTGTCCAGTGAGTAGTTTAATTAATGTAGTAGCCTGATTAGGATTTTGGTTTTCCTCTGATTTTAGACCTTCCAGAGTAAGCTGAATGTATTTAGATAATTGCCAGTCATCAATCCAGCTTCTCGATAATAATTCATAATTCTTAGTTGATACTATTTTTCCAAGTTGATGGATAAATATCCAAGAGAGAAGGATACCCCATTCAAAATTATTTGATGGAATTATGGTTCCAATGAACCCTCTATCCTCGCTCTCAAAATTTAATTTATTAATTTCAGAATCGATCTTTAAAGCAAATTCAAATTTTTCACATAACTTCTCTTTTAAAACCGCTATCTCGTTTTCTCCAGAAGAATATTTTTTGACTTCTGAGAGAAACTTAGTAAGTTCAGAAGATAATTCATCGACCTTCAAGGCTTTATTTTCCGCTTCTATTAGTTCTTCAAATTTTTGTACATTCACCAATTTTTCAAATGGAGAATGCAATGGTTGATAGATTACTTGTGTGAAGGTTTGATCAATATTTTGGACTCCGCGTCCATCTAATAAGTCATGTAATTGAGCATAATGGAAATATTCATCATCCTGTACAATCCTGAAATCCAAAAATGCGTGTGTTTCATACGCTTTCAATTCAAGATATAACCCTTTTTCATAGATTTCCTTGTTTCTTCTGATATATTCTAAACTGGTAATATAATCCTTGAAGATACAATAACCATCATTCGGAAGATTAAGCCCCTCAGCCAAAGTTTTTTGAACTATTTTACTCCCATCTCCTTCTTTTACTGCAAATCCAACAGAACTTCTAATAAATCCTTTTGTTTCTGCATATTTATTATGATAAACTATCAGACCACGTTCATCATTGATTCGATTAGAGAATGCATACACATCTTCATTCACATAATTTCCAGTAAAAAAGTCGTATAGAAGAAAGTTCTTAACATCGGCGAATAAATAGCGCTTTTTCATAAGTGGAAATATTTGATTTTCATGCCGATGGACTAATCCCCAATTGATTGGCTCCTCCCAGTAAGATCTTTTGAACTCCATGCCATATTTTTCTTCAAATCCTTGAATTTGCCCGTGTCCAAACATCGGTAGTCCAGGCATCGTCACTAAAAGCGTACAGACACCAAAGTATTTATCCCCATCACCAAATTGTTTAATTGCAGTCTCTTCATCGGGATTATTCATGAAATTGACAAATCTCTTTAGAATCTTGGGATCGAATTCTAAAGTATTTTTTAAGACTGCCCTAAATTTAGCATTATCCTCGTCACTTAACATATTCATAAAGGCAGAATTATAAACTCGATGCATTCCTAAGGTTCTCACAAAAAATCCCTCTAGTAACCAAAACGCTTCTGCAATAAGAAGGGTATCGGGATTCTCCTTGTTAATTCTATCTACAACCTCCCGCCAAAACTCCTTTGGAATATTCTTATAAAATTCCTCTTTTGTCATCCCGTGTTCAGCTCTGGAAGGAATGGCGCCTCCCGTCCCTGGTTCTGGAAACCATAAACGCTGAAAATGCTTTCGGGTCAAAGTCATTGCTGCGTCAAACCGAATTATGGGAAATAGACGAGATACGTAAAGAATGGTCTGAATGACAGCTTCTCGTACTTCTGGTATCAAATAATTTAATTGAGCTGTATCATTCCACGGATAGCTTGTACCATCATTGCCATGATATATATATCTAGAATCATTATAGCGATAATCTACTCGTTTGAAAGTGACCGCCGCATCGCTTCGTGAGAAATATTTATCCTCTAAGAAGATCCCAATGTTAGAATCGCCTGAAAGACTTTCTCCAGAATAACTATAGGAGGGGAAAGGTTTATGATCCAATTGGACAAACCACTCTGGGTGTTCCATTGTCCATTTTGATACGATTCCAGTATGATTAGGTACCATATCACTCGCTAACCTGATACCTCTTTCATTTGCTCTGTCTTTCAGATTTTCATATGACTCTTTCCCACCCAGATCATGAGCAATAACATAGTCATAAATCGAATATGCGCTGGCAGCCGCTTCGGGATTTCCGCACCATTTCTTAATAGTTTCAGACGCTCTGGAACGTTCCCATACACCAATAAGCCACAAGGCATTGAATCCCCATTCTCCTAATTGATCTAATTCTTCATTGGGAATTTCATGAAGTTTTGTTATTGGACGATTATATTTTTTTGAAAGTTGATGGAGCCACACATAGGTGTGCTTGGCTATCATAACAACTTTAGGCATCCATTCTTTATCTGGCGTGAATCTTTCCTCCAAGACTTCATATTCAATTACTTTAGATTCACCCGGTCCGAGTCCTCTGAACATCTCTTCCTCTCGAATGAGATCAAGAGCGGTTAGAATTTTAAGGCTAAATTTTCCTAAAAAGCCGGACCATTTTTCATGCATATATTCTAATTGATCTTTTATAGAATGGGGGGCCTCCTGAATTGGACTTTCTAATAAATCGATTATCTTTTGATTCACTTGAGGAAATTCTGGTTTTTCCTCAAAAAAATTTTGAATTTCTTCGCAAATTTCTTTGTAATTGGTTTTTTTTTTAAGCGGATCGTCACTAAAAAGTTCTACATAAGGAGAAAAAGCGGGATTTTTATTGGCCAACCATAAACTGATAAATTGTTCGGGAATGAGTTTTTTTCTTTTAGTGCTATCCGTCTTCTCTTCAAGGTATTCTTCTGCATCAATTTTATTTTTGTAAATTTTCTCTGGAGGAAATTCTTTAATTAATGTTTTTGATACTTCCATGAATTTTTTTTCCCCCACGTTTTCTTTTAAATATTCATATAGTTCTTCATGAATTGAAAAGTCTTTATGTTCCTCTTTATATAATTCAATGATATATTCATATATTTCATAAATCAGGGCAACCCCATTTAATTGACCTATCTTGACTGCCAATTCTGGAAAATTGATTAAATCTCGTTCTTGATTGAGTCTTTGAGCAAGCAATCGTATGGGATATACTTCTCCATTAAAATTGAGATTACCTTCCTCTGTAAATTCAAAATCATCTAATTTATATTTTGTTCGAGCTTTCCGGGAAATTTTCATGATTATTTCATATTGGATGAGATTGTTTTTTGTAATAAAACAAAATAATTGAATTTAAGTATTCTCTATAAAATCAATAAATAGAAGTATGCTTCCTTCTGGATGATTCGGTCAATAAGAATGAAAGGAGATGAAAAAAATAAATTGTAAATAGGATAAAACTTTATAATACTATATTCAGTAAATTCAATTAATAATTACATTATAATTTTTATTCAGAGATATTTATTATGTCGGAAGTAAGTGAAGTTAATAATTTATCTAAACTCCTACGAAATGGAAGAGTAGTTGGGCGTGCTAATTTTGTATTTACTCCCGAACTTGCCGCAGAAATTGGTGTTGTTCATGGATCTATGTTTGAGGAGAATGAGTCAATAGTTTTTGGAAGAGATTATCATTCAGACTCCAGAATGTTGAAGCGAGGTTATTCCTCTGGATTTATGTCAACCGGAGCTAACCTCTTAAATCTTTCGGACTGCACCGTGCCTTTACTCCAATTCACCATAAGAAGATTCGGAGCCAGTGGAGGAATTTATTTTAGTGGAGGACATTTATATTCCGAAGATGTGGGAATACGATTTTTAGATGCGCAAGGCATAGAAATTTCTCAGCACGAAATGGACAGAGTTATTGAGATGTATAATAATTATCCAAAAAATATCAGACGAGTGGACCCAAATAGAATTGGGAGATTAACAGCTATCCCTCAAACAGAAGATATTTATATTAAATCACTCCAACAATTTGTAGATAAAAAGAAATTAGCTGAAAATGACCTAAAAATTGTAGTTGATTGTTCCTATGGTCCAACAGGCAAGATCACTCCACTATTATTAAATGAACTTGGAATTGAGACTATTGCGTTAAATACTCATTATCGGCAGAGAGACTATCCCGTGCCAAATATTAAAACTATTAGAAATACTGCAGACATCGTGAAGGCTTCTAATAGTCATCTCGGTGTCTGTTTTGATATAGATGGTAGCAGAATCTTAGTGGTTGATGAAAATGGATTGGAATTAAATTTTGAAGACCTTTTGATGCTTTTTGTCACATATAACAAAAGAATCCAAAATTCGGAAGGAAGCACTATTGTAACTACTCCCGCTATATCGTCTGTTGTAAAAGACTATATCGAACAAAGCGGATTTCCATTAAAAACAGTTGAAAACTTCCCAGGGGAATTATCACGACAGATACGTGAAGAACGGGCGTGTTTCGCCGCTTCAGATACCTTGAAATTTTACTTTCCAAATTATGCGCCATTCTCTGATGGGAATTTCATTTTGCTTAAGATTTTGGAAATTATGACAGAACAAAATGATTTATTAAGTTCATTAACCAGAGGGTTCCCAAAAGGGATAAAAGTGAATAAAACTGTTCCCATTTCTTCTGATATTATTGATCAAATCCATAATAAATTAAGAGAAATTACAGAAGAAAAGAATTACAATTTCCATGATATAATTAATGAGCTCAAGATCATCAAGGATGATGTATATACCAATATTAAAGTCGCGCTTTATCGAGATGCGCTCTTACTCTCCGCCGAATCAGATGATAAGGATAAAGCACGAAAGATGATCTCTGAAATTGAAAAAATGGTTGCCGAAATACAGTAATATCTTATTTTATACCTCAAAAGGTCTAAAGCTTGAAATGAAAATTTTTTCAAACATTGGCATATTAAAAATATTTAAGTCTTAATGAGATTATTTAATTATTAAACAATAATTATTAATTAAAAGGATGAGTTAGCTTGGCTAATTTAGACATAAACACTACTATTATTTTAGTAACCTTTTTCATAATCTATGGCATTTTTCTCTTTTTTGATGTATTTCAAAGAAATGAACGTTATCGATATTTAGCCTACATTGTAGCTTTATTGCCAATAAATTATATGTGGATTTTAGAATTTGATATTATCTTGGTTTATACTGTTTTATTTGGACTATGGACCCTCTGCATATTACGAGATATGATTCTAGTGTATAGAAAGACAAAAGAGTATGATGATATATTCCTATTTTTCATTCTGGCAGTTGTTATCCAAATAGTGGTGGCATCAGTTTTACCAGGAATATTACCAAATCTTAAGTTACTTCCAAATATAGCAAGTATTTGGGATCTATTTTGGCTTCCAAATATCTATGCTCCAGGAGCTTCAGAAGATTTCGTACTAGTATTTAGGGTTCTACTGACAGTTTTGATCATTTTTATTATGGGACCGCTATTACTCGACATCAAAGGAGAAGACATTCCTTTTCCAGTTCTTTTAGTGATTGTAGCAATCTTTATCATTCCATTTTTGCTTCTGAGCTACATTTGGCTCGCAGAAGCAGTCGCAGTGTTAACGTTTTTATTTTGCGTCGTGCTATTTGTAGTTTTACTGATAATTACTAAAAGTGGAAAAGAAATGAAATAACCTTATTTCTTTTTTTCTGATTAATTTTTAAATTAGCTTAACTATTTTTATATTTGAAACACTATTTACATTAGAGAGATTCATAATTAGCAAATATATATAAAATTTTAAAATGCCAGATAATACGGACAGCTCAGATAGCGATTCGAAAAAGAATGAATTTCAACTTGAAGATATTTCGGGAGTGGGAGAAGCTACTAGAAAGAAATTGCGAGATGCGGGGATCCTTACGGTTAGATCGCTTGCATTATATCCTATTGCCAAACTTATGGATGATGCTGGACTCGGAGAGAAAACCTCAATTAAATTAGTAAAAGCAGCTCAAGATCTTGAAAAGATGGGATTTAAATCCGCAGAGAGGATATGGGAAAAGCGTCGAGATTTAAAGAGAATAACTACAGGTAGCAATAATCTCGATGAATTACTAGGAGGTGGTATCGAGACTGGATCGGTTACAGAATTATTTGGTGAATATCGAACGGGCAAAACTCAGCTCGCACATCAACTATGTGTAAATGCCCAATTACCCTATGAAGAGGGTGGTGTAAATGGGGGGGCATTATATATTGATGCGGAAGGAACATTCAGACCAGAACGAGTAATAAATATGGCAGAAGCACTGGATTTGGATTATAATGAAGTGCTTAAAAAAATTGTTGTTGGTCGGGCATATAATTCCGATCATCAAATTCTATTAGCGAAAGAATCATCGAAAATCATAACTGAAAAAAATATCAAATTAATTATTGTGGATTCGATAATAAGCCATTTTCGAAGTGAATATATTGGTCGTGGAACATTGGCTACACGACAACAAATTTTAAACACTCACATTCATGATCTTCTCAGATTAAGCGAAACCTATGATGAGTTGGCAGTGCTTTTTACAAATCAAGTATCTTCAAAACCAGATGTCTTTTATGGTAATCCTACTACGCATACGGGCGGAAATATCGTAGCCCATGGATCTACCATACGTATTTATCTCCGTAAAGGAAAGGGAGAGCAGAGAGTGGCTAAAGTGGTCGATGCACCACATCTTCCTGAGGCGGATGCTGTATTTTCCATTACGGATGATGGCATTCGGGATTAGTCTGTGGATAAATATTTAAAGGAATCTATATCTCTCTAAAATAAAATAAATACACTTCTCTCTCGAAAAACTAATTATGGGAAATATTACTGTTTTAGTTGATGATTTAGATGGTGCCGTGGATGATTTCACCCTTTCATACGGATTCGCAGCGTTAATAAAGATTGGTAATACAAACGTACTGTTTGATACGGGTACAAAGGAAGACCCATTAATAAAAAATTTAAATCTTATGGGATATGATGCCAGAGACTTAGATGCGGTAATATTAAGTCATAATCATTATGACCACACGAATGGTTTACCCTTGCTTCTAAAAACCAATCCCGATCTTCCAGTATATGTACATAAAGATTGGGATAAAGAAATACGTTTTAAAGGGAAAAAAATACCCTTAAAGAATAAGAAAATGATAGAAGTGAGCAGAAATTTAGATGAAATTAGTCCGAATTTATTTCTGACTGATAGTTTTTACTCCTCTGATTATGGAGGAGTATATGAACATGCTTGCTACGTAAAAACAAATCAAAACCTAATTCTATTATGTGGATGCTGTCATCCCGGACTAAACAAATTTCTGCAAAACAGAGAGAAGCTCGGATTATCCAACGAATTTCCTCTCACCATAATAGGGGGTCTTCATGGATTTAGCTTTACAGACCAAGAAGCAACGAATTTGTCTCCGAAAATTAAAAATATCGTTCTTTTTCATTGTACATCCAAAATTAACACCTTCCAAAACCAATTCAAAGAAAGATGTTCGATTGGAAAAGTTGGGAAAATTTACGAGTTATAAGTCAAAATATCTATAAAGTTTTTCATTTCTCTTTTTCGAATTAATTTACTCATAATTGATAAGCCAGTCTTTTTTTAATACAAGTTAATATGATATACTACTAATTTACCAAATAAAAGTGATTAAGAATGGAATATAATGCCAATGATTTAATGGAGTATATAGCTCATAATCCAGCTTTACCAAATAATTATTCAGGAGATTGTTTTGCGTGTAAAAATCCATCAGGATTAAATCTTAAATTCTGGTATCTTGATGGAATAGTCTTTACCAAATATCGAATTCCCTCAAAGTATCGTGGCTTTCAAAGTCTTGGTCATGGCGGGATAATCGCAACAATTCTTGATGAGGTGTCTGCTTGGACCATATCTGCGAATTTAAAAAGATTAGGAGTAACTCAACATTTCTCTTTAAACTACCTTAAACCCATTTATATTAATGAAGATATTCTAGTACAAGGGAAAATCGGGTCACATGAAAAAACACACGTCATCATTCATTCGCATATAAAAAACTTGGATGATCGAATCTTAGTTGAATCAAATAGTACTTGGACTTTACCTAATAAAGAAATACTAGCAAACCTTTTTAGAACGTCTGAAGGAGAAGTGGAGCAAATAATGAGTGAATTTTTTGATCCTCTTGAAGAATTTCTTCTTGTTTCCAAATAAATTCTGTATAAACGCTTATGAAATTCCAATAACGGAAAGGAAAAAATAAAGAAATAATATACTACATGGTGGGCTTAAGTTGAAAGTTAATTGGACATTAAAAAGTTCCGCTAATAATCAAGAGTTACATCCACATTTATCCCTTCTCGGACAGCTTGAGTGACTATACAATAGTCTTCAAACATTTTACGACACCGATCAGCTCGTTTTCTCATTTCAGGGGTATCTATCTTTGGTTTAATAACCACATCTATATTTAACACCCGCCAAAAGCCTTTTTCATTTCTCCCAACGGTAACTTCTGCTTTAGCGTCGAGATCTTTTACTGTAAACTCTTTCTTTTTTAAACAAAAGATAAAACTCGCGCTCAAACATCCTATAATAGCTGTTCCTAACATTCGAGAAGGATTAGGTCCCCACATTTCTGCTTCTTTATCATGGGTTTCATCAATATAGCAATCTTCTACTTTAATCTCACCAAGATCACACTTAAAGATCATTTGGTCTTCTAATTTTAGCCCGACTTGAATTTGTTTTTTCTCTGAATCTGACATTTTGATTTCTTTAAATTGATTTTTAATAATTATGGAAAATCAGAATTTTTTAATTTTTAGATAATAAAAAATTAATCTTGGCTTTATTCCATATTATCTATATGGAACATTATTCTTTATGGTTGTTATTAGAATTTTTATGCGGATAATTACCAGACTTTAACTTTTTTCAATATTTTTAAGCTTATAATGTCGCCCTAAATGAAAAAATAAGAAAGGAAAATAGAAAAAGAGGACATAGTAGTACTCCAACGTGAATAGTGAAATTATAAAGAGCATAACAAAAAAAAGAAATATCTCACTGAATAAGAAGATTTTACTGTTATAATACTTAAAATCGAAGAACGAAGATTTCACTTTGTATTTGGATAAATATTTATCCAAATTTTCTTCCTCATCTTTAGAGATTAAAAATCTTAAACCAATCGTTTTTTTAGGAAAATAAAAAAGATTCGTACCCCAATCAAAGGTATCGATGACAACGTGAAGTAAATAGGCAAACCCTGCAATAATTAACCCTAACCAATTGAAAATAACTCCAATGATGATAATAATTACACTGGGTATAATTGAATGGGTAATAAGATTTCTATGGTTTCTATCACGAGCATATAGAGAGAAAAATACATCAAAATCGCATATAAAAGAGGCGATGATAATTAAGGTATATTCAAGAGCAATAAAATCCAAATAGTAAGTAGAAATTGAAGCAATGATAACACCTAAAGCATAATGTGAGTTTATGTGCAATTTAATTTGACCTCTTAATTACATTACCTTCATTTATTCGTTCTTGAACTTTGGATAAAGATTGAAATCCATTCACTCCTTTCCTTTCTACTTCAAATGATGCGGCTGAGGATGCAAAATATGCCGCGTCTCTAATCGCATCCCACGATTTATTTGAATTGAGGAATTCATATAATAATATGGATAGATAGACATCTCCCGCACCGGTTTCATCTATTACGCAGCAGGGTTGAAAAGCTGGAATAGTTATTATGTTTTTATCCTTTTTAGCAATGAGAGATCCTTTTTCTCCCAAAGTCATTATGGAGATACAATCGAATTGTTTGAAATATTCCATTATCCCGTCCCATTCTTGCCTTCCAGAGATCAATTTCATCTCTTCTTCAGAACCTTTAATAATAAGATGATTTCCTAACAATTCTATAATTCGTTTCAATTCATCGATCAAGTTTTCATCTCTTGTGAGTTTTATCTTCCCTCTTCGGTTTATTTTTCTTATAAATCCTTGCACATCAATCCCATAATAAATATTTGGCAATTTTTCTTTTATTTTTTTTACTAAACTATATGGGATTTCATTACATATCGGCACAAAGCATACCGCTCCAGGAGGATCCTCAAAAAAAGAACTGGGGATATCATCAAATTTTAGGTCAGGACATCTCGATTTCAGCTTTAATTTTCTTGAATGATTGATATATTTCAAGACAAATCTCGTAGGTTTATCTTCTACTAATTTTAGACCTTTGAGGTCAATATCATTCTTTCTTAGTGGTAATAAAATTGAATCTTTATATAATGATTCGTTGAAAGTAGAGATAATACCAATTTCGACATCTTGATTGTACTCTCTTAAAGAAATGGAACAATATGAGACAGATCCCCCAAGAGAAGGATCGGTTTTCTTTCCTAATTTGAAGACTGTGTCAATTGCGATATGTCCGATAAAGACTATCTTTGGGGTCAAAAAATAAGCTCACCTATTTTTCTAAATGAATCATTTCAAATAAATTTAAAAAAGGAAATATCATAATTTAAGTCCACACAATCCAAAAATTTAAAATTATACAACCTAGGATTTATCTATGAATTTTTTAGTTGATCTATGATTGAATCTTTTTCCCTCAAATCTGATTTTAACTTATTAATTTTTTTCTGCAAATCTTCTACTAAATCTGAAACTGGTCCAGATGTAGACGATGCGGGGGTTTGCTGAGCTAATTTCGTCCGCAAATTAGTGATAGTGTGATCTTTTTCTTGAATTTCTTGTTTTAATTCATTTAGTTCTTGTTGTAGGTCTTTAGTTTGAGAAGTTATAATGTTTTGATTATTCAGTTGATTCTGATATTGATTGATTTGCTGTCTAAATCGTTCGTTTTCTTCTCTTAGCGCAATAATTTCTTCAGAGTCTTCGATGGGGGCGCTTTCTCCTTGTCCTAATCTACTCTTGAGATTTTGGTTTTCAGTTTTAAATTTATCTGCAAGATTTTTGTATTTATTTAATTCAGATTGTAGATCTTGACATAGAATCTCCAGTGTTGGAGAACCTGTTCCAGGAGATCCTTGTGCAATATTATTCGCTCCACTACTTTCTAAATCTATTATTTTGGATTCTAAATTTTGTTTTTCCTCTTGAAGGCTATTCAAATTAGACTCAATTAGATTTATTTTATCAATTAGTTTCTGAATGTGAGATTTTTTCTTCGATAATTCAGACTGGAGATCCTCGATTAATGTAGTATTTATATCGGGTGCTTGTTGGGGAGCTGCTTCTAATTCATTTATCTGAAGTTGTAGCTTATTTATTTGATTATCTTTATTATTTAATTGATCTACTTTAAGAGAAAGCTGACGGTTCAAGTTCTCTATCTGAGTTTCCAAATTTTCAATTCGGGCGTCGTATTTTTCTGCTAATTCATCCTTTTCTCTTTTTAATTTTTCTTTTTCATCAGCGGATTTTTTAATGAAGTCTTCTGATTTTTTTATCAATTCTACGTTTTCTTCAATTTTTTTTCTTAATACTTCATTTTCTTGTTCAAGTTTATCTAATTTATCCAAGGTTTCTCCAATAGCGGAAGGATTTTCCATTTCTTCAGAAACTTTCTTTCTAAATTGTGAAAGAAAATCTTCTTCTTCTGACATTTGTATTATTTATAGGTTTATTTTTAATATAAATTTTTAATTTTATTACATTGTAATGAATGAGAACTAAAGTAATCAAATTGCGCATTGCTTCTCAAAAGTGAAATGAGGGTATAATATTAAAAGAAATAAGTAGTCATATATTAATCTGTGAGAATGATACCCGAGAAATATCCTACCGAATAGTCGCATGGTCCTTGCCCTCCCATTTTCTCATAACTCGTATAATATGTAAGAGGTTTAGTTCTTGTCCCACCCAATTTTTTACACGTGAGCATCAGAGTTGTTATAGTTTGCGGTCCACAAACACTGGTTTTCTGAGCATATTCCAATGTTTTCTTGGGATCAAATTCTTTAAAGGCATTAATAACCGCTTGATCTTGCTTTCTCATCTGTTCAAGGTCTTGTTGAGGATTAGAGGGATTTCGGGGCTGTTTATGGGTCATATCCGAAGAGGCGATAATTATTATATCTTGATCTAGTTCTTTCATAGATGAGGCCAAATCAGTGGCAATTTTATCAAGTTTACCAAAATTTTTGGTGGTAAGTTTAATAGGGATAATTTTTACATCTTTCTGCTTAGCAAAGTATTTAATAAAAGGTAATTGGACCTCTATATTGTGTTCTCTTCCAAAGGGAAATCCTATAAATGCTGAATCATCAGCGATAATTATATCACTATTTGAAAGAATACGATCTGCTACCTCTGAATCGATTTCTAATTCCCCGATGGGTGTATCCCACGCACCTTTATCCATTAAAGCAATTTTATTATACCCTACATGGTCAGTTCCCAAGATTATAACAGTATCGGGCATCTTCTCTTCAAATATATTAAGATATGTCCAAGCCGCGGCGGGAGCAGAATAATCATATCCCGCATGTGGAGCCGTCCCCCCAATTATAGTCCTTTTCTCTTTATTTTTTAATTCGGGTAATCTTCCCGGACCGAAGGTTTCATCCTTAAAAGCATCTTCAATCTTCCGAATAAGACTTGATTCATTCCCAGGATAGAATTGCCCTGCAACAGCAGTCCTTCTTCTTGACATTTTTAATCATTTATTACAATTCATTCTATACTATTTCAACTAAAGATACAAGCATTTAAATAGATAACACTTCATTTTTCTAAGAACTCTATTTTAGGAATAATAATAATAAATTATCAAACCTTATTACTATTAATGAGTGAGCACGAAGCAGAAGAAATCTCTCTTGAGGAGATTGAAGAGGAGGATATCCCCGAAAAGATCCCCACAAAATTGATTAATTCCAGAGTTATTGTTTTCAATCCGCTGTATGCGTCCTATTTATATGTAAAAGAGAAGTTTTTTGGAGCACCATTAGGTATTAGCAAACCCCGCTTAGAATATTTTTCCAAGCCCTCCGAGCTTTCTCTCCTTGAAGCATACCACCTCCTTAAAGCTGGGAGGATTAGTATATATGACGTAGAAAATGAAAAAGATCTCAATACAGAGGACTTTTACGAAAGAGCGTGTGAAATTCATAAAAAATTTGAAGAAAAGTTCATTATTTATGAAGATCTCAGAGAAAAGGGATACATACCCCGTCCTGGGTTGAAATTTGGGGCTGACTTCGTTGTCTACAAAAAAGGACCGGGATTAGAACATTCTCCATTTATCGTTCATGCACTCCCCCATGATTCTAACATTAGTGCTATTGAAATAGTACGCGCAGGCAGATTAGCAACTTCAGTGAGAAAAAAATTTGTAATTGCTAACCCAGATAAAAAGAGTTATTATTTTTTCGAATGGTTTAAACCCTAAAAGAGAAAACTGGCTTGACGATGGAATTAATGGATGGAAAATAAGAGAACCAAAAAGGAAGATTATCTATTTCTGATATGAGGGAAAAAGCTTAAGAATATCTTAATACCCTTAATAGATCACCGATATCGTGAATACGATCTGCCAATTCTTCTAAGATCTTAATGCTGTCTCGTATTCGTAGAAGTAATCGAATATCAATCTCTTTATTATTATATAAATAATCGAGAAATTCTCGAAACACTAAATCTATATCATTTTCAAGTTCATGGATATTAGTGGTATTCTGAAATACCTCTTGCGGATTATCACGAAGATTCTTAATGGCGAGTTTCAGAACATTGGTCATCTCCAAGATTGTGTTAATCATTTTATGATAAGAGCTCTTCATATCCTCATTAAACTCTTCAATAGCGTCGATTTTTGAAAGAATATCAACAAATTCTAAGGCCGCATTAATCACATTATCCATACGTAAGATAAGAGTCATATAATCTCCTAAACCTTGAGCGCTGGCTTCGGAAAATTCTTTGATTAAGCGAATTTTAATGTTATCGGCATCTTCTTCGAGTAATTGCAATTTACTCATCCGCTTTTTCAAATCTTTCTTACTTGCTTTTTTTCCTTCTTGCCAATCCGTATAATAGACGCCCATATCGCTTACAACTTGATATAAGATTCGTGAATGCTCTATCAACAAGCTGGTGATCTCATCTATAGTACTTGCCATTTTATTCTCAACTATTAAATTGTTGTATTTAGTATAATAATATTGATCTCAACTATTAAATTGTTGTATTTAGCATTTTCCTAATTTTTTGAATAGGAATTAGCTCTACTCATATTATAATTTCTAATTCAGCGGCATCATCTTGCGCTTTTGGATCTTCTCTATTAGATTTAGGTTCACATAAAAAAGCAATAGAAAAAGAAAGCTAAAATGGTTTAAAATCTAAGATAAACGGCTCATATCCATTAAAGATAGGAAAAGAAGGATTGA
>SHMW01000071.1 GCA_008080735.1 Promethearchaeota archaeon | reverse complement strand
TTTTTATTAATATAAAATGAGGTGTTAGATACTAATAAATGTTAATGATATGCATTCAAAACTCCCTACAAAGAATCTGCATCTGATTTTATACAAAAATATATAGAGTATAGAATTTATATAATGTAACTTTTACCTATTATATTCAGCTTAAGAGATTTCTAATAACATATCTTCACATGAAAAATGGAAAATTCTAAAAATCCAGAGAAAAAAAATCATTTAGATGAAAAGATTAACTTTAATTCTATGTTATGGCCCCTTTATCTACTAAATGGCTTTCAATCTATAGCTTATGGGTCCTTTATTGTTCTAATCGTTCCACTTTCGGAAATTTTCTGGCCTGGGGAACCAACCCATTTTATCGAAATGGGGATCCTTTATTCTTCACTCTCGTGGAGTTCGGCAATCGGGGGGTTGATTTTCGGAAGATTAATTGATAAATATTCTAGAAAAGCGATCGTTATCCTAATCTCTTTATTTAGAGGTTTACCGGTATTTCTCTTAGGTTTCGCAGTTGCGGGACAAGGACAATTGACCTGGCTTTATTTCGTGATCCTCATTTCCATTTTTGGTTTTTTCAGCGGGGGGAGTTGGCCAGCGGTAATATCAATCTCGAATGATGTTGTACCCAGATATCAACGCTCCCAATTCTTCGGGATATATGAGCTTGTCAGAGTTAGTACTAACACCTTTGGATGGCTAGTTGCCACTTTTATGGTACAGATTGGGCTATGGAGGGAATTTTTTTTGGGAATTGGAGGGTTAATTCTCTTAGCCGGGTTGATTTTTGCATTACATAACGAAGAACCTAAGCGGGCTGCCTTTCAAGAAGAATTGTTTCATATATTGAAGAGTGAGGAAATTCAATATGACTTTCAAATTGATAAGAAGACTATGAAAGAAACCATGTTGAGCAAGACTAATCGAGTTGCATTAATAGAAGGGATTTTTACGTGGATTCTTATGTCGAGTCTAAACTTTATGATTCTAAATTTTATCCAAAATCCTCCTATTAACATTTCGGAATTTTCTACAAGTATCTTTCTTGTGGTTTTTGGACTTACGGGTGGTATCTTAGGTCAGCTTGTGTTAGCAAAAGTCTGCGATAAACTTGCAAAAAATAATGAGCTCATAAGGCTGCCTATTATTGTGGTTTCAATTATAGGAGGATTAATAACATTTGCCGCATTCTTCTTCCTTCCTTGGCGACCGTTGACTCCAGAGCAAGGAAAAGACATCGGATATCTGCTCAGTTTACCGCTTATCTGGTGGATGGGAATTCTATTTTTCACTTCAAGGTCCTTTTTTTCTCTGTATGTGGTTAATCAGAGTCCAGTACTTCAAGCAATTAATCTGCCCGAAGCCCAGGGCCAAATAATATCTTGGAACCAATTCTTGGAAGCATTTGGTCGCGGGGTAGGGCCTGTCCTCTGCGGTTTCCTACTTTCACTAACCAGTCAAAACTATCAGATAACAGTTTTGTTGGTGGTTCTCTGCATTCTTCCCGGGGTGATCTTATGGATTGTTGCCCTTCGCTGGTATTCGGATGATAGAGATAAAATTCAAGATATTTTAAGTAAACGAGCTAAAATCCTAGAATCTCAAAAAAAGAAAGATTTAAACCAAAATGGTTCAAAGATATAACCAAAATATTTAACTTGAGATAAGGTTTATTGAAATAGAAATTTGATTCAAATGGTTTATCTTATTCAGAAAAGTAATTTTTCTTTTATGTGTTCACTCTGATTTGGATTTGATTTGTTATCTTTTATAAGTCTTAATTTAGAAGCTTTAATATTTATAGCTTTATCTCCAATTTTTTAATCATTTATCAAACCCAGCTTTATGTAATTCACTTTTTATATTATTAACAACCAGATCTGAAGAAATCTCTTTTTTAAAATCTAATGGTGGTCAAAATATGAGAAATTTAAACATCAAAATTAAACATAAAAAATTCATTTCGAGTTTTATAATTATTGTCTTGATCTTTTCTATAAGCTTTCCTTTTTTGGGTAGGTATGTTTTTACGGGAAATAATCAACCAAAATCCGAAAATGTCAATAGGCGATTAAAACCTAATTTAAAAAACTCAAAGTATAACAAACCAGAATTAATGAAATGGAAGGAAAATAAGGATCCATATGATACAAATCATAATGGTATAGATGATGATTTAGATAAAAAGATTCTTAATTTAACAAATAGCGGCGCAAACTTTGAATATGGAAGTGGGCAGAACAACTATGATTCTCACCTAGGAGATTTTAAAGGAAAAACCGAATTCATTGAAAAAGGAAAATCGGCAATCATTATCCAATTTCCTGACATATACAGAAATAAGATAGTAAAAATCTTTAGAGAGTATAAAGGTGTAATAGATCAACAATATGATACCGCGATAAATGGATTTTCAGGTGAGATTTCCTACAGAGGTCTCGGTGATTTTCGCGATAAATTAGATTTACTGGATATACCGTTCTTCTTAGAGGAGAATGGAAAAATTAAAAGCAATCTATATTATACGGGGAGAAATATGAATTTAAGACCGTATGTATGGAATAAACTTGGATACGATGGAGATGAATCAAGTTCAATCGCGATTATCGATTCTGGAATAGACGATTCACATAATTTTCATAATGGATATAGAGATGGTGATTTCAAATATAAGATCGTTGGTTGGAAGGATTTTACTGAGAATAATCAATCAACCCCATATGATGATAACCAGCATGGGTCACATGTTGCGGGTATTGCGGCAGGAGAAGGTATCGGAGCATCTACAAGCGATTCTAACACATATTATATTACCAAAAATATCGTACTCAACCATACGGGACTAAATGTACAAGAAGGCACCATCTCTATTGATTTAGCGAGCTTTGAAATTATTAACGATACAAAAGATATCGATCTTATATTTCAATTCGATGATTATACGCAATCTAATGATGATGTGAATGCGACTGCGATAATGCTTTATAAAAATTCGGTTATCCATTCTTATAGCTCAAAAGTATCTGATGATTGGGTGTATAATCCTTCGGGAGAAGAAATTGATACAACTAATAAAATTGGAAGGTACCATCTGCGATTAAACTTAACATATAGTGATGAGGACGAAGATGGAGCTGTGCGGGACCCCGACATTGCATTTAGGGCAATCTTTGATTATCCTTTTGATCCGAATACTTATGGTAGCGGTAATATCTGGAAAGGTGTTGCGAATGATAGCCATCTTGTAGGGATTAAAGTTCTTGGCAAAAGCGGATATGGAGATTTTTCTGATGTAGTCAGTGGTGTAGAATGGGCCATTGAAAACAAAAGAAGGTACAATATATCTATAATTTCTATGAGCTTGGGAGGGATGAGTCGTGTAACTCTAAATGATGCTGTGAATACTGCTATGGAAGAAGGTATTGTAGTAGTGGCTTCAGCTGGAAATGATGGACCTGGAGAGAATAGGGTTGGTTCTCCTGGACAAGCTGAAAATATTATCGCTGTTGCGGCAACAAACTCTCAAGATAATATTACTTATTATAGCAGTCAAGGTGGTACATTCGATTCACAACGAGCACTCAAACCAGATATCGCTGCACCTGGAGGGAGTGTAAATGATCTTACAATTTTTTCTAGCGATACGAATGATAATGACGCGGAGGGAATATATACTGATGGATTTTTTAATGATCTTACCCCATTACAAGGAACCTCAATGAGTGCTCCTGCCGTTTCAGGAGCAGCCAGTCTACTAATAGAAGCTATGGGTGGTGCCTCAAACTGGGACTATTCCTTTAGCCAAGCCAAATTGGTAAAAGCACTTCTGTTAATGACTGCAACAGAAACTTTTCCTTTATTAAGAGAATCATACGGTCGTCGATACTCCCCCGAATTAAATAGGGGAGGAAAAGATCCGCATGAAGGATATGGAAGGATCAATATTGATATGGCAATTCAAGCGTTTACGAATTATATGGAAATCGGTGGTTCATTTTCACGTGATATCTCCAGCAGTTTACATAATTCCTTTGCTCCCCATGGCGTTGCGAGAAATGTTGATCTGAGTAAAGACAAGGCTTATAGGTTTCAATTAGATATACCCAAGAATTCAGATTTTGACCTCTTTCTGTATGAAGGAAAAGGTACACATCTGGGGGAACCAATACTAGCTGCTTCAAGTATATCTCCAGTAAAAGGACGAAGAGAAGAAATCTACTTCTCGCCTGAGGTGTCTGGGACTTTTTATTTAGTTGCTAAAGCTGTTTCGGGAAATGGTACAGCAACAGTTGAAACTTCTTTTATTGAGGATATTTCAGTAAGCATTAACGCTCCAAAATATCCAAATACTCACGGATTTACTCAAATAGAGGCGAAAGCAAAATATTATGGTGATTTATATAGTGATCCTATTAATAATCTAAATTTTAGCTTAACTCTTGATGGAACCATTCTTAATTCTACAGTGATTCCAAATTTGAACCCAGGAGATTCATATTCATTGAACTATGATTGGAATCCTGGGTTTCCAGATACCCATAATATTAGTGCTTTAGCAGACCATATTGATGGTGAAGCATACACCGGAAATAATGAAAAAACGAAAACCGTATATTCTCGTCAATATTTCTTTTTCGAAGATTTTGAAGAGGATCTCTCCAAATGGGAGACACTTGAGGGTAAATGGCACATTACAGATGGTGCTTCGGAATATCCAAATTCTTCTTACTCACCAACTCATTCTATGTGGTGGGGAGAGGAGGATACGGGGCACTATCCCAGAGAAAATAATCAAAGGGGGAAAATTGAGACGATTCCCATAAATTTGACTAATGCGGGAAGCGATTTATACTTAGGTTTTTATCACTGGAGAGAGGCAAAATATGTGTGGGATATATCCCGTGTACGAGTTCATTATAAAGAAGAATGGTGGGAAACAGAACTGTATCAGATTGATTATTATAAAGCAGATATCGAACCATGGACTAGAGAGCTGTATAATCTCTCATTCTTGGCGGGTTTAGGGCATGTTCAAATAGAATTCAGTTTTAGCGTTGATAATAATACTATTAGCCAAGATGATGATAATTATCGTGGCTGGCTCATAGATAATGTAGGTGTTTTCGGAATTTTAGATGATATAGCTCCAAAATGGATCGAAATCCCAACCGACCAGTACATTTATCAAGGGAATCCATTTCGTTATGAAGTAAATGCAACTGATCCCACTGGCATCGCTTTTTATTCCGTAAATGACACAAATAATTTTCAAGTTAACGACAATGGCATTATTACAAATAAGAAATCTTTAGAGAGAGGTGAATACTGGTTGGAGATTCGAAGTTATGATTCATATTATAATTACGTATCGGCGATAATTAAAGTAGAGGTCGGTATTATTCAAATTATCCCCAGTTACGAGATAATTATACTTGCGTCTATACTCGGAATGGCATTTCTAATAGTTTTATTGAGAAAGAGATATAAACTGATTAACTAATAGATTTTTTTTCTTTTTTCTTAATTGAGTACATTTAAATAAGCGTTCTATTTTTGAGATTGTAAAATAGGATTTTTAAAAATTAATTTAGGATCAAGAGAAGGATGTTTACATGTAATAAATCAATCGAGATTAAGATCGCTTATAGAAATCTTTTAAAACATCCTATCCGTTCGCTTTTCACTATATTATCCATAATTCTTGGGATTGGTCTCTTTTTTTCCGTAAACATTGCCATAGATTCCTTGGAATCTTCTCTCTATAACAATTTTGACTCATCTGAATTAGGTGATGTTGAAGCATGGATTTATCTCTTTAGAGGTGTACTTATGGCATTATCTGGTATTTCTCTCATAATATGTGTGATTATCATCAAGAATCTTATGGAGATGTCCCGAGAGAACCAAATATATGAAATAGGTTTGCTAAGAACTCTCGGAATGACAAAGACCAGTATTTTCTTAACGATTTTCTTTCAAGTAATAATTTTTGCCATAATTGGTCTTCTAATTGGATTAATATTTGGATACTTTCTTTCAAATCTTTTTTTTGGTCCATTAAAAAGTGTATTAGGCAGTTTTTTGTCTTTAGATACAGAATTCAATGTAGAACTTTTCATAAGTCCGCTTACTTATTCTCTAACTATTCTTTCTGGGTTGCTGATTCCCATATTATTCGGAATGATACCTGCATATAAAGCATCTAAGACGGAAATTTTAAGCGCATTACGACCTTATTTACGCACACGAGTTCACAAGATTAAAAAATGGGGTTTTTCAATTTTTAAATTAATTATTTCGTTGTTTTTCATAATTGGGAGCATAATTCTCATCTCCTTAAGTTATAGTGGATTGTTGTCATTCTCCGACAGTCCAACCCTTGAATCAAGTCTATCTATCCTTTTCCTCTTCATTGGTGGCACCATTTTTATAGCTGGTTCCATTATATTAGGAGGAACCGTTTTACCTTATTTAACCCGAGCTATTTCCTATTTGCTTAGTCCCATTCTCTTGAAAATCCGAAAGATCTGTCAAAGAAATATCGAGCGTAATTTGAGACGCTCTCGCAACACGTTTTTCATCATTTCAATGGCATTAGCCCTCTTAATTATGATACAAATCATTTTCAGTTCAATAGATGCTGGTATTGTTCCTGGGGCAAGAATGCGTCTTGGTGGAGATATTCGTTTAGGTATTCAATGGTCTTCTGATCAGACGAAGATTCCCATGAATACCAGTTTATATCTTAATCAATTGGATGGTATTGAAACAGTATGCGAAGTGAAAAATACAATTGGAAAAAATTCTAAAATAGAAGGTTTTGGACTCGATACCAATGATGAATTTATATTATATGTGATTAATACATCTGCGTATGTTGAAATGCATGAACAAAATTCTATTTATGAATATGAGGGTTCAAATTCTTTTAGCGATTTCATCATTCAATTAAACCAAATTGGCACAATCTTATTACAAGAGGAATTATCTGTCGAAATAAACAAACTTGTTGGAGAAGAAGTAAATGTCGTGACCAATTCATGGGCTTTTCCTTCATTAAATGAAAACCTCACTCTAGTAGGGTTTTTTGATATTTTACCAGGGATTTATCATTCATTTTTTGAAGGTAATGCAGAAGAGCATGAATATTGTGGAATCATTTCATGGGAAACATATTTTAATATAACAGGCGTGGGTTTTAATCAAACAACTTCCAATTTCTGGGTTGGATGTAAAAATCCTTTAGATGCTAATAATCTTAGAGACCAAATCCAAGACCTTTATTTGAGTTTAGGAGATCCGTGGAATACGGTAAATTTCGATAATGGTTGGATGTATCGAACAGTAAATGATGAAATTACTTTAATTAAGGAAATTGTAAATTTGATTTTAATTATCATAGTAAGTATTCTCTATATGGCAATGATAATCTCTATTTTTGGGACTATTACATCTATGCTGATGAATATCAGCCAAAGACAAAATGAGATTGGGATCTTCCGAGCAATAGGAACATCAAAATTTCAGATTCTTAAGATAATTTCGGGAGAAATATTTATAATAGGAGTAACTTCAATAATTGTCGGATTAATATGTGGAATATTGGGAGGGTATCTTTTATCAGATGTACCCTTTATTGCCTACGTACCCTTTATTTTTAAAATAAATTGGAATGACATAATAATTGTATCAGTAGTTATGCTCTCTCTTACTATTTTGGGCTCAATAATCCCAGCGATAAAAGCAAATCGATTAAATATAATTTCAAATATTAGAAATAGAGGAATTTAGATGAGTGAATTTTATAAAGATAATTCAGATGATGATCATGTATTAGTCCTACAAGATGTTTACAAAATCTATAAACTAGGTCAGAGCGAAGTTATCGCCCTAGATAATGTTAACTTGAATGTAGACAAGGGAGATTTTATTTCTGTAATGGGTCCTTCTGGCTCTGGTAAAACTACTTTATTGAATATAATGGGAGCATTAGATTTACCAACAAAGGGAAAAGTTTTCATCAATAATCTTGATTTAGAAAAATTAGATGATTCCCAGTTAACCAAATTGCGAAGGAATGAAATTGGATTTGTTTTTCAATTTTTTAATCTCATACCAGTTTTAACTTGTTTTGAAAATATAGAATTACCATTGATTATTTCAGGGATGAAGAAGAATGAAAGAGTGAAACGAGTAAACGATATACTAGAAAAAGTAGGACTAAATCGCCATCGAGAACACAAACCAAATGAGCTTTCTGGAGGACAACAACAACGGGTTGCAATCGCACGTGCTTTGGTTAACAAACCTAGTATTGTTTTGGCAGACGAATTAACTGGAGATTTAGATTCTCATACTGGAGAAATTATTATGGATTATCTTGAAACTCTCAATAGATCTGAACACCAAACAATCGTTGTGGTTACTCATGATATTAAAGTTGCTAAGAGAACAAACCAAATATATCAGATTGAAGATGGAACGTTTATTTCGAAGTTAAAGACTTAAATATCAAAAATTAGAAAAAATAAAAAAGTTATTTTGAGATTTCAAAAAAAATTCTAAATGGGATCACTAAAAGATCTCCAACTGTATAAATAGTCATGAATACAAGCAAAACTAATCCCCAGAATGTAATAGGAGGATTTATTATTGCATTTACTAAGAATACACCAAATATCCAGACAACCTGATAAAATAATTGCATTAATAATATAGGAATATATTTGTTTGCATCGGAATAACCAAATATAGAGAGAAATCCGAATATTACCCAAATTGAAGCTGCAACCCCAAAAATATAGGGATCTTGTGAGGGCCAATTGAAGAGATCGATAAAAACTCCGGGTAATATTATCATGAATAAACCAAAGGGTAATAATGTTACTATGTTAAAGAGAAACATCACGCGGAGCTTTGCCTCTGGTTCGACATTTTTTATTTTTTCAAACATACTATTTCAACTTTTTTTATTTTAGAGTGAATCGTTATTTAGTGATTTATTGGGATAAGCTAGTATTTAAAGATTTACAATTAGGAAATCCATATTATTTAAAAATTAATATAAAAATTGAACATATGATTCATAAAGTGTCGAATTACGTTTTTATATAAAACATTAGAAGGAGTATAATAATCAAAGAAACGAAGACGAAAACCAAGACAAAGTAATATATTACTGGGATATTAAAAAAAGCATAAAATACACCTACCATTGAATATCCCAAAAATCTAAGGCTATTGATAATTGCTGAGTTGGTGCCTCGCGCTTCAGGATTTAAATCCATCGCTTCTTTAAATAACGCCGGCCAAATAAAGGCAGATCCGAGATATATTGTAAAACTTATCATCATAAAAACGGGAATCGAACTCGCGAGTGGCATACCAGAAATCGCGATCATTAAGAAAAACCCAATAGCTATCATTATAAGAGGACGAATTTTATTTAAAATATTACCACTAAATGGCGAAATCCCAACAGAAATTAACCCATTTACTGTAAGAATAAGGCTGACGTAGTTCGTAACCTCTATACTGTTTAAATATGGTATGTTTAAACGAATCTGATCATTTAAAGTATTAGTTAATGTTATCACCCCAAAAAATGCGAAGAATCCAAGCATCCCAAGTAATAAAATATTGATCTTAAAATTCTCTTGTAGTTGGGAATAGAGTTCTTTAATCTTCAGTTTTATATTTATCATTTTCGATCCTTCATTTAGCTCATAAGTTCTGCAGACTAAAGCTTCACAGTTTTTCAGGGCATAAATAAATAGAATTAACGATAGGACTGTGATAATTGGATTCAAAATAAATAATAACCTCCAATCGATGTTTGCCAATAGACCAGAGATAATCGCACCACCACTCACGCCTATACCTGCGGATGAATTGTATAATCCCATCATCAATCCTTCTCTCTTTTCAGGTGTGATTATCGAAATGATAGCTAAAACGGTCGGATTTATGAAAGAGAATCCAATTCCCTGAAATAAAAATCCCATCAAGAATAATACGTAGCTTCTGAGAAAAATAGATAATACCGTCAGAGAAAGACCGATTAAAAAGATAAAATAACCCATATAAACGACTTTTTTTCTGTCAACAATATCGGAAAAAGAACCAGCAAATAATTGCATAATCGCAAAAGGAAACATATAGACGAAAAATGCTAAGGAAATAAACGTTACTGAGCTAAGATAGTAATTTATCCGTAATTGCTCAAAAATAGGAACTAATGAATTCGTGCTTAAAGGACCAAGTACCGAGGAAATTAATATTAGATAATATCGATTTCGAAAATTATTTTCCATGTTTTCAGTTTCTTTTTCTAAATTTACTAATATCTTTACATTAGATAAATGAGAATTTAATAAATATATTAGTTTTCAGTCTCTCATATGATATAATAAAACCATAAGAGAGGGTGCTTATCGGATTTTTGGTTACTATTTCTATTTTATAAGCCAATTCTCAATTCTCTCTGGCATGATAAAACCAATATAGAATAGAATGGAACTGACCATCAACATTATGCGAGCGATTATTTTTAAAATTATTCCATATGAAGTCTGTACAGTGAAAATTGAATCAAGAGCAGCTGCGATGGCAAATAAAACGAAGGCTGAAAGTAGAAACTTACCTTTTAAATTTACAGTTGTATCTTTTGAATTTAAGGACTCTTTTCCAAATATTAAACCAGTCACTAATATAAATACCAAGAGAACTATTAATAGTAAATTCACATATGTGCTCCAATTCACTGTATATTCACGGGTTTCTGACACTTTTCCCACCAATGGTGAATCAATGGATAGAAATACGAAAATAAATAGTTCGAAAACAACGCTCAGAATTATGGCTGATATTAATAATATTTTTTTGAAAATATCTCTTATTCCCGTAAGCTTATTTAACGCTAATATCCATAAAATTACAAAGGGAGGGATTACAATCAAATTCACTATGGCAAATAATATCAATAAAAACAGATCATTTGCCTGCAAATTAATTAGGCGAAAAATTAGATTAAATATTTCGGGAAGCCAAGGAAAAGCTATCCCGATCCATGCAAAACCAATATAAATAAATACTTTATTTCTCAATTCAAAATATTTTGATATTATTCTGGCGCCCACTAATAGATTAACAACTACAAAAATTAAACTGAATACGTTAAGCATGATCTGCAAAATTGGATCAATTGACATTTGAAACGACTCTGGTTATTCATTTTGTTATTTACTTATAAAATCCATCAATATACCTTAAATGTATGGGTTATATTTTTTAAATTCTAATATGTTAATGGATGATATGGATTCATTTCAATAAAAAAAAAAATTAAATTAAATAAGAAAAAGTTCAATTTTCATAATTCTTTCTAATTTTACCCACTATAATGACGATTGATATCGCAGAAAAAATCATTAATAAAGTCAACGGTATTCCAAGGATATTTTCATCAGAAGGGATGTTTATCGATATTGTTTGTATTGACTCAGAATTACCAATGAAATCTACCGCATAAAATTCGATGATATGTTCTCCGGGTGAGAATCCACTTAAATTAAAATTTCCACTATAATTCATCCAAAAACCCCCGTCAATTCTGTAATGAATCTTATCCACTCCCGAACCTATTCCATCATCAGATGTGATAGTAAATGTGGTATTTTCACTGATAATATTATTCCCAGAAATAGGTTCAAAATGAAGGTTGCTTAAAGGTGCGGTGTTATCTAAATATATTATCTCATCCTTAATGATCTCTTCATTTCCATTAAAATCTGTAGCGAAATATTCGATGGTATATAAACCTTCGGTGTATCCATCTAATGTAAAGGAAATAGTATAGGAAGTCCAAGACCCTTCATTGATCCTATAGGATATATTTTTTACTCCCACGCCGTAATCATCATCATATGCACTTAAAGAGAAAGCGACGGTATCTGTGACAAAGTTCGGACTTAATAGCGTACTATAATTGATATTGCTCGAGGGGGAAATAATGTCAGTTCCCCCATAAAGAATCATATTCTCAAGTAGCCTTGTACGATTATAATAATTACAATATTCAATCAATTGCAAGGTCGCTATGATATTCCCTTTTCCAAAATCAACTTCAATCATCACAGGATATCCATCCCCTTCAGTATTAAGTATTTCTACTGTATTTTGTGGTATCGTATCAAAAAACCCATAGGTTGAAGGAAACCAGTTATCTAATTCATCATCCTCCACCAAAAATGGAGTGTGAAGCATTGGATGGTTTATTTGTGTAATTGATATGTTATTTAAGTCCGCCCACAGCTTAGTCACTTCTATATTGCCAGGAAAAATAAGGGTCTCCCACGCATGATCATTGATGGCAGGCACAGCATGGATCTCCAGAAGACCTCCGTTTTCCACATAATTTTCAAACCACGCTCTATAAATTCCTAACTCTGAATAAAAGTTGGCAATTTGATCAGAGCTTATTATCACCTTCTCGTAGAATGATAAATCCATTGTTCCGAAATCGGAAGAATTATAAACATCGTACGAAATATTATATTTCATCAATAGCGGTTCTGTGACATTTAATCCCCAAGGTAACTGGTCTCTGAATATTGCAATAGGACCATCAACTGAATAGAATATCGGCTGTAAATATATTTCAACTGACTTATGATCACCCGCCCAATTTAGATCTACAATCTTAGTGACATTACGATAATCTATGAGACTCACTTCTATTTTCATAGTTCCAGGATAAAGACCGGTAATTTTATAAATCCCCAAATCATCAGTATTTCCCGTATTAATCAAAATTCCCGAGGATTCGTTCCAACAGTTTATGAAAGCTCCGTTGAGTGTTTCCTCTGAAAATTCATCAAATACCATGATCTCTATATATCCACTATCGATAGGATTAGATTGAAGATTAAAGGATAAATAGTCATCATCTCCATTCCAATTGATAGTCTGAGATTTTACAGTTGGTTCATATCCTGATTTTACTATCTCAACCCGCCACGTTCCCACAGAAAGTCCTGTTAGGTTGTAGAATCCTGACGCGTCTGTGTATCCTGATTTGAAGAATGTACCATCGTTAGAACGACAAATTACTTCGGCAGATTGTACAGGTGCCATCGTATCGAGGTCATTAACAGTCACCTCAATATATCCACTATTCGGAGGCAAGCTTAGTAAATCGAAGGTAAGGTAATCATCATCTCCCGCCCAATTGATGGAGGTAGATTGAATCTGTGAATGATATCCCACTTTACTCACTTTAACCTCATACCAATCTGCCTCAAGATTTTCAATTCTATATTCCCCATTGATATTCGTATATCCCGAGCTATGTAAAGAGTCATTCGATTGATAATAACATTCTACCAACGCGCCACCAATCGGTAATCTTGTATTGGAATCTAGAATATTTACTTCGATATATCCCGCATTTGCCGGTATTTCTGAAAGATAAAAGTTCAAATAATCATCATCACCATTCCAATTAATTAATGATTGCTGAGATTGTTCATAAAACTCTCCTGTCTTAGACAGATTTACTTGGAAAGCATCCCCGGCTGTCAGATTCGTAATATTATAAAATCCCTCACTATCAGTTGAGCCCGTCCTTATAAGTTCTCCTGACGTCATATTGGTACATTCCACCATAGCACCGTTTAAGTTTTCTCCCGATGAAACATTATATGCTCTTACTTCAATATATCCACTATCGAAAGCAAATTGCTTCAAGTTAAAATCAAGAGATTTATGATCGCCGTTCCACTCTATATGAGATGATTTTGTCATACTAGGATATGTCAATTTGGAGACTTCTACTTCGAACCAATCTCCCGTAGTTAGTCCACTAATATTATAGAATCCGTTAGAATCAGTATAACCCGTATTTATGAGAAGTCCAGAACTCTTGTTCGTGCATTTGACATACGCTCCATCTACCGGATCTGAAGTTGAGGACTCTTTCACTGTGACCTCAATATATCCACTATCATACGGTTTTTTTTGAAGATTGAAGACAAGATAATCGTCATCATCGTGATAATTGATATAATTTGATTTTGTTTGGGTATAGTATCCCTCTTTGACAATGGTAATAAGATAATCTCCAATTTCTAAACCAGTGATGTTATAATGCCCCTCTGAATCAGTATACCCCGTATCTATTACTGTGTGTGACTCGTCTTCCACTATTACATATGCATCCGAAAGAGTATGCGAAATATTGGTATCATCTCGAGCGGTCACCCAGATGAAACTTGTGGGTGGGCTATATCCATCGATATGGACTATTTGTGAGTGATGCCCGATATTATTGGATTCATCATGCTCAGCATGGTAATCACCTTGGTCTATAATCCAGCCAATATAATAATATCCTTCAGGTATATCTGCGGGAAGAAGACCGTTCCAATTCGCAGTTGAGGAAGAAAGCGGATCGATGTTTTGGATATAATCATTTCCTAAATAATAATCTCCAGGTCCAATAAAATCATCCGTTGATGCATAAAAATGTACAAAAGTATGATCTGGTGCCAACCCTACATTTTCAACATCACAATCTATACTTATAGTTGAAACTCCCGCTTGGAAATTATCACCATATACCTCACTGTACGAAGATCCACGATCTCTAAAGTCTGGTTTATCAACTGGTGGTGTATCGGCGGCGATCCAATCAAAAATTCTATCATACTTATCTTGGTTGAGTCTAGTTCCAAAATTAGGGTGGTTGTCTCCTTGATGATAAGCATGGATAGTTAAAATCTCTGGCTGACCATTATAGTATCTCCAAACGGGACCACCACTCATTCCTCCATTTGTATCCATATAATAGAAATGGTTATAAATGTCGGCCGAATCACCAATATCTTCATCCCAATACATATTGAATCCAGAATCTAAATCAACGGGATATCCTGCTATATTAAGATTTTCAAGATATAATAGATTCGAAGGATCTGCTGTTCTTCTATTCATCCATCCTGTATGGCTTCCTATATTTCTATCTAACGTTAACATCGCCCAGTCATGTTGATACATCCTATCTTCAGTCCATCCCGCATATGTTCGTATATTTGTAGCATACGCATGATGAAATGGGGAATCAAACCAATCTTGTCCAGGAACTATTTTTACACTGGATGCCCATCCTCCACATTCGTGAGAGTATACAACATGTCCTGCAGTAAGCACATGATATTCATCAATAATCACTCCCGACCCAACAAAATTAGAGCCATTTGCTGCAGTTACGTATATTTTACATATGGCGCTCCATGGAAACACCTCCGTTTCATTTATTCTTTGTCTATCATCGCTATAAATTATACCACCAGAGCCATCATTAGCTGAAAACGAATCATAAGATTCCATAGAATTTAAACCAGAATACTTTAGATTTGAAGATTCCTCAAGGATGTCTCTCTCTCCAGTAATTAGATTTAATGAGACTGTTTTTGTTGGATTTATCGAAGGGCTTTCCACTTTTTGGTTTTCCAAATCTAAAAAATCCTCTATAGGATTCCACTCAATCGTAGGATCATCCAAGGCTGAAGAAAATAGCTTATGTTCTTTAAAATTTTGTTCTCTTTCAATTAATTCTTTAGCTTTTAGCCCAGGGACCATATCAATGGTGTTGATAAGATTCTCTTCCCTTTCAGATTTGTGTAAAGCTATATCAGTTATATTTATTGAACTAAATATTACTAGACTTGGTAAAATAAACATACTACAAAGAAATATTGCTAAAATTGTGTGTGATTTTTCCAAATTAAAATTCATTCATTTACACTTCTGTCAAGTAATTCTTATATCAGTTTTTAACAAAAACGTTAGTATATGTTAATTTTAAAAATATAAAAAGATTTCCTCGATGGAGGAATAAAAAGAATTGAGAAATGTATCAAAAACAAATATATAACTTGGATTTTTTATCGGTTTCCAAAATCAAAATCAATTAGAATATTTCAAAATCTAAATTGTAGAATTAAAAAAATTAAAAAATTAAAAGTCGAGTTTTCGCAGTTTTCTGGACATATTTCTGCGCTTCAAGATCTTCATAAAATCATCTTTACGCTGATTTAATTGATTCAAAAACAGGTCTAGTTTGTCAAAATTCGTGAAAAAGTGCTCTTCACCGTTCGCAATTATCCTGACACCTCTATTATCCTTCTCAATAATGGCATAGATCCCTCCAACACTCGAATCATGTTTGATAAATACTTTTTCGTTTTCACTTGTCTCATTCCCTTTTTTGGCCCAGAAATCGTTTTTTAGCAAATATCCTCTGTACATACTCATTTTTTTCCTTCACACACAATCTTATAGTTTTCTCATAGTCTCGATACATCATTCCTGTATAGCAACTATGACCATTGAGATAAGATCTCAATATTATATGTTAAATATGAGTTTCTTAGGTTTTAATGGAATGTAATATTCAGATAGAACATTATCCAAGTATTACACATTTTCAAAACTCATTTATTTACACAATCTATATCTAACACAACTGCATACTTATTTTTAAATTACGTGGTAAAATAATTTTTAGTAGCCACTAAAACAATTTTAGGTGGGGTCATTTCCACTGCAAGACGATTCACAAATATATTTTATTAGGATCGAATTTAGGAAAAAAAAGATATAACTTCGTGCTATCTGCTTTTTTTATTAATGAATATGATCACAATCTATTATCTTTTTGACGATTTATTACGCGATAGTGCTACATAAAAAACTAAAAAAATAACCTTTATAAAATTCAAAGATCTATCTTAATGCGTAGAAAAATATTACCTATATAGATAAAAATGATGAGTGAAACAGAATTTTTTACAAAGGTCATTGAAAAATATTCTGATATTAATCACGATCCGATAAAAACTGAATTGCTGAAAAATAACGCCATCAGAGAACTTATGGATATTCATTCTAACAACGGAAAGCACGGCTTTATTCAGATCGCGATGCCGATCCTTCTCTCACTCTTTCAAGACGAATGTTTTGACCCGTTTGAAGCTTCATGTAGTAAGGATTCCGAGCAATTGAGTCCTGAAGAAAAGAAAACGTTAAAGCAAATTCTTAAACAGGTAAATTAGGGGACAAGAATAGATTTTTTGCTTGTGTTGTTTGGAAAAGAACTTTGAGATACATCAAGACAATTCTATCAATATTAAAATAGTCAGTATAAGGGAGTTCCTGACCCTATGCGTGTTCATATTTTTTAATCGAATTTTAGATTTAGAATCGTTCTGCGAATTCCCACATATCATCATTGATGGTGTGAAGATTCTTCACGACTTTCCCCTTCTCTTTTTGTTCCATTTCCTTAGCACCATACATCGCCTTTCCCACCGCCAAAGTCCGATTATTTTTTTCATCCGCGATCCGTACAATGTCTCCTTTCTCGATAGATGAGTCGATTTCTGTGATCCCTGGACGCATGATATCTGCTTGGTTTAACGTGACATACGGCACAGCCCCCATATCTACTATGATTGATTTGAGCCCGATGCGATTATCTAACAAGAACGGGAGGACGGGGATATATCCTTCTTTCGAATTCCATAATGCCAATTTCCCGTTGATCGCGTATAGGTTATCATCCTCTTCGGTTATAATTATCTCGACTCTACTTTTCTTGGGAAATACCTCTTCTATAAACGTCTCTCCGTACATCTCTCCAAGAGACTGTTTCAACTCATCTAACTCATCCTTTCTGATAAAATGCCTTTTTGTTATATTCATCTTTGCTAAGCCACTTTGTATAATATAATTAAATTCAAATTATTTTTTAAATTTCTTTCAAGTCATTATTTATCCTTATCATATTATATCAATTTCATTCCTTTAAAGAAAGTCCAAAAAGAGTATCTTAAATTTGGTCATTTCCTTACGAAAGATCGGAAATCGACTTTAAAAAAAGCACATGGAAAATTCTCTTCTCACATAAAAATCTTTTAAGTATTTTGCATTATACCATTTGAGTTTTCCGTTATGAGTAAAGTTGTAACTTCTGCGTGTGTTATCATCCCGCCCCGTGAGAAATGGGACCCGATTCAAAAAATTCGTCAAAAGTACGATCGGAAAATTGACCGATGGATGCCCCACATCAATCTACTATATCCATTCACCCCCGAAGAGAAATATGATACTATTGAAAACGAAGTACGCAAAATATTAGAGTCTATTAAACCGTTTGAACTCACCTTAAAAGAATTTAAATATTTTCGTCATCGGTATCAAACCTATACGATTTGGCTCAATCCAGAACCGAATGAAAAAGTCGCCTATCTCCAGAGACAATTATTACGCGCGGTGCCCGAATGCAACGATGTGAACCAATTCCGCGGTGGATTTCAGCCTCATCTGAGCGTTGGACAATTTACAACCTATAAAATCCATAAAAAACTCAAAAAACTCACAAAACAATGGGAACCGCTCAGGTTTTTAGTCGATAGGATCTATTTCATAAGTAGACAAAATAGGAAAGACAGCGCTTTTGAGGTAAGTATGTCCATTTCGTTATGATCAGCTTCCATAATACCATAATGGCTACATCTTCTCACAGAAACAAAGACTAAAATACCATCAACTAATAATTTTATAACAAAGCTATCTAAAAATATAAAAACTTTTAATATATTAGTCTATTACCAGTAAAGGAAAATTATTTGGAAAATTACTTTTTATTAGTGAAGCGAATTATGAGTAAAGATAATGGTGGAATAGTGTTTAAGGGTAAAACGGAGCATATCTTTAAGGTAGTAATAATTGGCGATCCTGCGGTGGGCAAGACCAGCCTTCTGACCAGATTCTCGTCAAATAAGTTCGAAAAGAAATACCTCCCCACAGTTGGAGTTAACATCACGAAAGAACAGCTTGAAGTGGAGAATCCGATGGGCGAAGAAGTAGTAGTGAACTTGATGATGTGGGATGTGGCGGGGCAACCTCAGTTTTATATGTTACATCGTCCATATTTTAATGGCGCTGATGGAATGATACTGGTTTTTGATGTAACCCGCAGCAGCTCCTTCTCTAACGTAAAGAACTGGTATAATACCGCGGTTAAATATGGACTTTCAGGAGCACCGAGGATTCTGGTGGGTAATAAAATAGATTTAAAAGATGAGAGAAAAATTATCGTTCCGATGATGGAACATCTTGGAGACGAGCTCAATGCACCCTATTTTGAGACCTCGGCACTTACGGGCGAGAACGTAAAAACAATGTTCATGAAAATGGCCAAGATGGTATTAGAGTCCAAGATGAAAAAACCCTAAAAAATTATTTGCTTCTTTTTCTTTCAATTTCGATAAAAAAAAGATCTCCTTTTTATGCGCATACTAAATGTTAAATAGAATAAGTTTTATTACCAAGATAGCTTAGGTATTAAGAATGGATTCAGATGATGGATAGTACAATCAGCGACATAGGGGAATTAATTGATTATTTTCCGAATCCCGCATACTTATGGAAGAGAGAAGGGTCTAAACTTATTTTTTCGCGAGCCAATATGGTTGCCATGGAAATAACGGGAGGAAAGGCGGAGCAATTAAATGGGCGTACTGCTGCGGAAGCTTATGAAGAACAGCAAGAGATTTACGATGATTTATGGTTATGCCTCAAAAAGAAAAAGAGCTTCATGAGAAGAATCGATTATAGTTATGTGACGACGGGGTGGACACGTAATTTAATAGCATTGTATTGTTATGTTCCAAAAAATTATGTGCTCATAATCACGGTAGATGAGACTCAAAAGCTGATCCAAACACAGCAACTAAAAGATACTAAGAGGAAATATCAATTTATAATTGAGCATATGAACGATCTCGTGGCGATTATCAATTCAGATTTAATAGTTGAATATATGAACGAACACGCCCATCTTAATGAGTTAGGGTATAGTAAAGCTGACTTTATTGGAACTGCTCTCTCACCGGGATTCATATATCCCGAGGACTTTTGGAAAGTGAAATATATATTAGACAATATATGTTCCCAAGAAGAGATAACCAAGGAAATTCGATTGAGGGATATTGATGGTACGTATCTATGGTTTGAAGTAAAGGGCAAACTTATCAGGAATTTGAGTACCGAAACTGAGAAAAAACTGATGGTGATATCCCGCAACATTTCCCAGAAAAAACAATTCATCCAAGAATTAGAAGAATCTGAATCGAAATGGCGATTTTTCCTTAAAAATGCTCCCGATGTGATATTTACGCTGGATCGCTCTGGTAAGATTAAATATATTAACTCCCCTCCTTCTGGATTAACGTCCGACCAAGTTATCAATACGAGCGTGTATGAATATGTGGATCCCGACTATCGTGACACCGTAAAAGAAGCTATCAACTATGTATTTGAGACGGGCGATTCAACAACTTATGAGATCCGCGCCCGAGGTCCCGAGGACTCTGTGTCTTGGTATTCCACGCGTGTGGGACCTCTTACAAAAGGAGAGGAAATCGAATTGGTAATCCTCATTACCCGTGATATCACCGAGAAAAAGGAATATGAAACCAAATTAAAGGAATTAAACGCATTTAAATCGCAACTGATGCGTAGGTGTTCCCATGAGTTAAAAACACCCTTAATCTCGATTATGGGCTACACGGAACTATTTTATAACGACCACCAGGAAGAGCTTACACCCCAGATGAGGTTCAAAATCGAGGAAATCGAAAAGGGATGCGCACGCCTTGATGAAATAATTAAAAAGATCTTAGACTCTCTAAAATATAGTTCTGGATTATCCGAGATAAAGCCCCAAAAAGAAGATTTGACGTTCCTCATCAATTTTATCATAGATGAGTTATATCCGCTATATACGACAAGGAATCTCAGCATTAAAAAGGAGCTTCCCGATGAAGTATGGGTTAAAATCGAAAAAGAAAAGATTTTTCAAGTTGTAGAGAATTTATTGATAAACGCAATCAAATATACTCCGCCTCCAGGCACAATTTCGATTAAAGCGTATGATTATGACGATAAAACTGTTTGTGTAGAAATAAATGACACGGGAATAGGATTTACTGAGATGGAGAGAACCAAAATATTTAAGAAATTCGGAAAAATTGAGCGATTCGGAAAAGGGTTTGATGTTGGGATTGACGGGAGTGGTTTGGGTCTTTATATTTCTAAAAAAATCATTGAACTGCATGAAGGGAACATTTGGATGGAATCGGCGGGAAGAAATCAAGGCTCAACCTTTTATTTTACCTTACCAAAAGCCGACAACTAAAATTTGCAATATAAAACTAGTGTAGAGATACGTCAATTTTATTTTAGAAGCCCCAGTCTTATCTTACAAAATCAAGTGGTTCGATATTTCCCCACAATAGGAGAATTAGAGTTTATTGGTCCAATAGGTTGCCTTATCCTTCAATTCTGCCTTAATCTCATCGGAAATCTCGTTCTCATTTTTTAAAGTTTTTATGAATTGCGAGATTTCATATAAGATCTTATGGCCACCTGTATATTCAAAGATATGGTCTTTTAATTCATCGAGCTCTTCGATAAAGATCTCTGGATCTTCTTGGGTTTTGATATCTTCTTTCAAGGCGCTGATTTTATTAATAATTAATTCCTTTTTATCAGTCGCGGATTGATCTCGCTCAATTTCTTCCTCGTTATTTTTTGCTCGTGAAGTTCCTTTTTTTAACACAAGCGATTTGAGCAGATCTAGTTCAGTTTCCAGAGTATCTTGTTTTTCGATGATCTTATTCAGTTTTGGGATGAGTGCTTTGATGTCAATAGTTGCCTTGTTGAGATCATCGACTTTGTCGGTTAATACTTTAATATTAAAATTGGTTTTCCCTAATTTGGTAATTAAGTCCATCCCAAATTTCTCAAGAATGGATGAGAACT
>SHMW01000070.1 GCA_008080735.1 Promethearchaeota archaeon | reverse complement strand
AGGTTTTATTAGATAAAAACCGAAAAGAACGTGAAATAATAAATGAAAGTGTCATTAAAATATAATTCAAAATCTTCAGGACAATACGTCCCGCAAGCAAATAAGCTCTCTGAAAGCTTGGAGTATGAGCAAGAAGGAAAGCATTATATCGTGCGTTTTGATGATATAGACGATCCTAAATTAGAGAAATTATACTCTTATGTAAGCACGTTAAAAGGAACGGCAATACTCCTTGGAAATGAAGAGGAGATATCGGCAAGAGATTTTTTTAACGTGGTAAAATGTGAAAGTAAATTGCTCTGTGATGGAATATGCAAACATGGCAGAATTGGCAACAGATCTTAAAACTTCTAACAACGCTGTTTTGTATCTCCGGTATATTTATCTTGTTTATAGCTGTTGTGGGTCTTATAACTAATCAAATTACCAGAACAACCTCATATACAATTCTTTTGATTATAGGGATTTTCAGAGCCTACTTTAGAGGATGGGAAATTAATGTGGGATCTTTCATATACTAATTTTCCAACCTACGTAAGCGGACCATATTTCTATACTCCATTTAATATTAGTCATGAAGATGTTTCCAAGGCAAATTATACGTTCGATTTTAGTTTTCTTGCAGACAAAACGGGCTCGCAACTGGATTTCTCATCGGGAATGAGTGACCTAGAATACAATGATGAGGAGGAATACTATTCGTTTATGGAGGAGATGGAGTTATGTCTACCACATTTTACATACCTTATTTCTTCCGAAAAGATTGAAGAGAGCTTTCCTACCGTAATGAGTCTAGGACAAGATACATTTACATTTGAAAGTGCCGGAGAAAAAATAGCCGAGATCGAAATGGGTAACGAAAAAAAGCCATATATATTGTATAACCGTAGTGATAATTACACCCCTGTCTCTTTCGATTCGGTTGGAGCAACTGTCAGTAAATTTATCACCTCGGCGATGGAAGATGCCATAACCCCTTTAAGTGCTGTGCCTGGAGACCCTTTCTGCAATCTTGTGTTTACCATAGAAGATGAAGTCAAAAATGATCCGCTTATCGGACAAGCAGCGACTCCCTCGAAATTGTTTACCATCGAGACAAAGAATTATCCAAAATGGTCGGGAAATGGGATTTATCATGATCCGAGTTTTAAAATCCAAATTAATATTTGTTCTTATTGATTTAAATAATCAAAGCTTATAAAAAATTTTGATACGAGAATGAGTGAGAAATACGAAGAACTTTTAGATAAAATCCACGATAAAAAAGGGAAGATCCCGATGTATATAACCATAACTATACGTACGGGAAAGAAAAAAGACCTAATCGATATTAAGATTAGAAAAGAAAGATCCAATATTCTAAAAATCATGGCTCATGAAGCTGAGCAGAAGGGGTGGTATTTACATTCATATCATATCCCATTGAAAAATTTAGGCTTACCGGAGGATGCAAAAAACAAAGAGATTCTTCCCTATTTGAATGAGCCCTATAGAATAATGGCTGATAAATATACCAAAGATTTGGTTGAAGAAATTCTTCAAAAATACATTGAAATACACGCTGAACGGAAAAAACATTTTTTCCGAACTGAACGATTCAAAGTAAAAAAAGATTTCAGTATTGGGGCGAAGAAAAAGGGTTTCTAATTCTTATTTTATTTTCGCACCTGGCGGAACTATTTTTCTCTTACTTTCATCCAATTTTAATAAAACCGGTATACCTTCAACATCTGCAGCCAGCAACATTCCCTCACTTCTATATCCCATTATCTTTTTTGGTTCTAAATTGGCAAGTATTATTATTTTCTGATCAACCAATTCATCTGCTGAATAGAAATTTTTAATACCGGTAATGATTTGTCTTGTCTGAGGTTCTCCACAATCTACTATTAATTTATATAAGTTTTTGGATTCTGGGATATCCTCACAAGATTTGACTAAACCGATTCTCATATCCAGTTTCTTAAAGACTTCATACTTAATCATCTGAATCTCTCCTCAGTGGCATTCCATCCATTTCTACGAATTCTGGTTTCTGGGGTTTTATCCCTCTATAGGGATTTTCTCGATTCTTGATTTTTCTTGCGAATGTGAGATATCCCGAATGACCAACCATCCTGCTGTCGGGACGAGTTGCATTCCGTTTAATTTGCATGTCTCTCAATAACAACTCAACTGTCTTTATTTCAAAAAATTCATGTTCCTCTAACGCAAAGGTAGTTTTTTTCACTTGTTCTATAGTCGGTGAGAAAGAGACGATAGATCCACTCAATTTTAAATATTTTTTGACTTTTTTGACCGCGGCCCAAGGAATAGGCATATCCAACACCACAGCGTCAATATCCTTATGATCGAGCGCATCATCTACAATATTACCTTCTCTAATCGTAATAACATCGTCCAAACCAGCATTTTTAATATTACGACGTGCTTGTTTTAAGGATTTGGCTCGTATATCATATGAATAAACATGACCATTAGGGCGCACATAGCTGCCGAGAATGCAAGTGAGAGCTCCAGAGCCAGTTCCAGCTTCGATTATCTTACTCCCCGGTCTTAACCCCCCATATACTAAAATTAGTCCCGCATCGTGCGGATATATTATTTGGGTTTTTCTGCTCATATGTAGAATAAAATCAGAGGGTATTGGTTTCAATATGTAGAATTTGTACCCTTGTGAATCATGTGGATGGGAAAAGGTACAAATCCCATAGGATTTTCCTATGATATCATCAAAATGTATAATACCTCGATGTGTATGGAACTCCTCCCCCGATTTCGCTTGAGCTAGCCATCTTCTTTTAGGATCTAAGACAATAAATACGAAATCTCCGTTCTGAATTATATTTTCATCCATATTCTCTATTTGTATATTCGAATTATTTATTGATAGTAAGATTAGTTATAATATAAAAGAAACAAAATTGAATAAAAATTGTCAAATTTCCACAAAGGCATTAAATGATGTTAGATTGATATGAGCCCTAAAATTAAAGAAATAAATATCATTTTAGAATTGTTTATAGAGAAACTAAGCATAAAAAATAAAAATAATTAACCTTTAGTATATTCAACAGCTGAATAGCCAAGTATTTAGTACTTTTTAATTGAATTTTTTATGAGTCATAATAACACCAATCATAAATCACAAACTTCTTTCCGGGATCTCCAATCTGCAATAGATGCAGCCAGAGATAAACGGGACGAATTAAATCAAAAAACCAAGGATTACATCAATAGACTTCAAGACATAGAATCCAAAATTGAAGATATGATCTCCCTTGCGCGGAACAAGTTAAAAAAAAAGCGAGATCATTGGAATAATAAAGTTGCAAGATTAAAAGATAAAAAGATTGAATATAAAAACTTATTGCATGATTTAATAGTAGAAAAGCGCAATTTAGAACGCCATATGAAGCAGAATTCGGGAGAATTTATCCCTACAAAAAAGATTGAACGCAAGATTGAAAATATGGAGAGAAGAATCGAGACAGAGAATTTATCTCTTCAAGAGGAGAATGCTATTATTGACCAAATAAGCCACCTTGCGATGCAAAAACACGAACAATTGGGTGAGGATAAAAGCAGTGAGCTTTTAAAAAAAGAGAAACAGATTGAAATCGTTAAAATTAATTTAGATAAAATTTATGAACAGCTTGAAAAATGGTCTAACAAAAGCCAAGAGTACCACAATAAGATGCTAAACGCCTATGATAAAGCCAATGCCTTAAAAGAAAAAAAGAAAGGAGTAGAGGAGAGATTAATTGAAAACAAAAAACAAGCGGATAAATACCATGAACAATACCTTAGTTTACTAAAAAAGAAAAAGGGGCGAGGGCGCGGGCGTTCATATAAACAAAAGAAATATAGTCGACGACGTAGTAGAAAGGACGAAAGATTAGAAAAAATAAAACGGGATAAACTAGCAACTGCCTTGGAAAAACAAAAAGCTGGTAAGAAGTTAAATATTTTATGAAGCGCGACTGATTTTGGAAGATAAGAAGTAATTTTTGTATTATTACCTAATTTAAGAATTTTTTTTTTTGTTTATGAAGTGAACTCAATTTATTCAAAAGCATCTAAGATGAGATCATATCACTGCAAAAATCTCTAATTATCCTTCCAAAAAGGGTTGGCTTCCCTAAAATTAGTCTTGAACCAACCATTATATATGGAGTAGTATCATATTTAGTTGGATCTTTAAGAAGAAATTCTATACAGTGAGTTTTTATTGATACTGGATCAACCTCACCAATTATTACATGTCTCTCTATATTTTGAATTTGATAATTTAGATAAATTATTTGAAACCATTACTGAGAGAGAGGTTAAAATAATCCATCCTATTATTGAGCACGCCTGGGGACAACGAGGATTTCGGATTTATGACCCAGATGATCATATAATCGAAATTAGTGAAACAATGGAGGCGGTGATATTACGATTGCATAATCAAGGGTGGACTATTGATGAAATCAAGAAAGCAAGTATGATGCCAGAAGATTTTATTAAAATGACTTTACAGAAAAGAGCTTAACAAATTTGAATAGATTTGGTAAGGAAAAGCAATATTTAGTCTAGAAATAATTATTTTATTTATCTGGAAATTCCATCGTTAACAAATTTTTAATTTTATCTCTTCTTTTAGCAAATATCATTGTCTAAAGTAAAACAATAATTAGTATTGATCTAAATTGAGTAAAAAAATAACTGAGATTCGTTCTATCTTACAAGAACACTCACAGATGCTAAGAAATGCGGTACCTCTCATTGCTTCTGAGAATGTAACTAGTCCCGCTGTCGATGAAGCTTGTGCTTCTGATTTTAGTCATCGATATGCTGAAGGATGGGTAGGACAGCGTGTTTATGCGGGCTGTAAATATATTGACCAAATCGAACGGAAATGTATGGATCTGGCAAAGAAATATTACAGTTGTATCCATGCCGATGTTCGCCCGGTGTCAGGAGTAATGGCAAACTTGGTTCTATATAATGCGTTTACATCAGAGAATAATGGGAAGATGTGTGCGATGCCTATACCTAAGGGAGGCCATATCAGCCATGCTCCCAAGTATACAAGCTCTGGAAAGCCGATATTTGGCACCGCGGGTACAGTCAGAGGACTTGATATTAAATATCTCGGATTTGATGAAAAGAACATGAATATTGATCCTGAGAAATCTGCAAAGATAATCAGAGAATTTGAGCCCGAAATGGTGTTATTTGGTGCCTCAGTATTTCTTTTTCCACATCCCGTAAAAGAATTAAGTGATGTCGCAAAAGAGGTCGGGGCATATGTTGGCTATGACGCAGCCCATGTGGCGGGATTAATTGGCTCAGGATATTTTCAGGATCCACTTAGAGAAGGAGCAGACGCGATGGCATTAAGCACTCATAAAACACTTCCAGGACCTCAACACGGGGCAGTTTTATCAAATCGAGAAGATTTAGTTGAACTATTAAAATCATCAGCCTTTCCAGCGCTCTTCTCAAATCATCATTTGCACAATGTTGCTGGATTAGCGGTGGCCCTAGAAGAGATGTTGGAATTCGGAAATATATATCATAAAAGGGTAATAGAAAACGCAAAAGCTCTCGCAGAAGCCCTTCATGAACGAGGTTTTAATGTATTATGCGAGCATTTAGGATTTACTGAATCTCATCAACTAGTCATCGATATCACCAATTTTGAAAATTCTGTAGGACTGGGAGGGGATATTGAACGGATATTAGAAGAGGCAAATATAATCATTAACCGTAATTTACTTCCATGGGATATTCGAGAAGGACGGCATTATATGAATCCTGGTGGACTCCGGATAGGCACCTCTGAAGTTACAAGGCTGGGGATGGGAAAAGGTGAAATGGTCGATATCGCGGATTTCTTCAAAAAATTAATCATTGAGCAAAAAGATCCTAAAAAAATAAAAAAGGATGTCGCGGATTTCAGAAAACGATTTCAATCGATCGAATATTGCTTTCAAAAGGATACCCAAGCATACGAGTATTTGAAATTTTATTGAGAGATATCCCTTTCATTTTTCGTTATTATTCCCCCTATCACTAAAATTTATCTTTTATGCTGCTTTTTATAAAATAATTGTATTATATTTTCTAATTATTTTTCTAATTGAATAACTATGGAACTCGAGATTATTGAACAAACCGACCAGACATTGCAATTTATCGTTAAAGATATCTCAATTGAAATGGTTAATGCTCTCCGTCGAATTATGGTTGGGTGGGTACCAAGTATGGCAGTAGATGAGGTTATAATTTTAAAAAATGACTCTCCACTTTATGATGAGATTCTAGCTCATCGGATAGGGCTCATTCCATTCACAACTGATCTAGATGCCTATAATCTTCCAGAGGATTGTGAATGCGGTGGATTTGGCTGCCCTCTTTGCCAAGTTTCCACCACTTGTGAAGTAATGAACGATTCTAAGAACAATCTGGTAATTTATTCAGGAGATTTGAAAACTAATGATCCAAAGATCGTTCCAGTAAATCCAAATATCCCCATTGTCAAGATCGGGAGTGGAGAGAGCTTAATTTTTGAAGCTTATGCGGTTCTGGGTCGTCCTAATGAACATGTGAAATGGCAGTCTGTCTCTAATGCGTTTTATAGATATCTACCGATTATCGAATTTGACAGTAGTAAATGTAAAAATTGTCCCGATAAATGTATTGTCTCACGCATGTGTCCAGAAAATCTTTATGAATACACAGATGGGAAGAAATCACCCGAATTAGTGGAAGAGTATTGGAAAACATGCACACTTTGTCGTTCTTGTGAAAGTAATTGTCCTGAAACTGCGATTAAAGTGGATTACGAAGATAAAGCATTTATTTTTACCATCGAAAGCGACGGAGTATTGCCATTTGACGTAATTCTAAGAAAGACTTTTGATATTTTCCTCGCGAAAATTGACGAGGCATTTGAAAAGCTGGAAAGCGCTGAGATCCAAGAATAATTCTATCAAAAAATTATTAAATTATTCTACACTAAAAAAACTAAAAAAGTGGTTACATTGAGTCATAAAATAACTGGTCCGTCCAATTTTTACGTGAGAAAATTGATTCGGGATTTGTGGAAAACTAAAAGAAATATCTGGAGACAAATTTCCAAGAAACTAAGTGGGTCCAGAAAAAATAGAGTAGAGGCAAACTTAAAGCGGATCAACAATAAAACGCAAGAAGGAGATGTAATAGTGATCCCAGGTAAAGTATTAGGAAATGGTACATTGGATCATAGAGTGACTATCGCGTGTTTAGACTGTTCGAGAAACGCACGTGAAAAAATCACGAATTCTGGAAGCACATTATTATCTATTGAAGAATTACTGGCTGAAAACCCAGAAGGCTCAGGTGTAAAAATCTTTTATTAGAAAACTCAAGAAAGTGAATCATTATGCCAAAATATCATCTATTATTTGACGCAACAGACAAAATTCTCGGGCGTTTTTGTTCTCAAATTGCAAAAAAAGCCCTCTTAGGAGAGTATATTGTAATTATAAACGCGAAAGATGCGATTATTAGTGGAAATAAAAAGGACGTATTCAATAAATATTTAGCAAAACTAAATATACGCACATCCACAAATCCGACGCGTGGACCTTTCCATAAGAGACGACCTGATACTTTCATGAAGCGTGTAATAAAACAAATGCTTCCGAGGAAAACTGTCCGAGGAAAAGAGGCGGTAAAACGAGTACATGTATTTATCGGACAAATCCCTGAACGCTTTAAAAAGAGATATCCGAATCTAAAACCACAAGAAATACCGAAATGTGAAAAACAGCGCTTATTCTATTATAACAAATTTGTAACATTAGAAGAATTATGCGACCAAATCGGTCAATGGAAAATGCAAAAGATTGAGGTATGAGAAAAATGTCTATGAAAGTAATCCAATCATCTGGGAAGAGAAAGACTGCGATTGCGAGGGCGGTATTGCGACATCCCTCTAAAGGTCGTATTCGTATTAATCGTGTCCCCTTAGAAATATATGAACCCGAAATAGAGCGGATGCGGATTCAAGAAGTCTTAGAAATTATCAATAATCCAAAAATCGAGAAATGCGATATTGATGTGAAGGTTCAAGGCGGGGGAGTTTCATCACAATCTGACGCCATTCGTTTTGCTATCGCAAGAGCATTAAATAAATTTATTGGTACGAAGAAAGTTGAAAATATCTTGAGAGATTATGATGATGCATTATTAAGCGGTGATGAGCGAAGAACTGAACCCAAGAAATTTGGTGGAAAAAAGGCACGAGCTCGCAGACAAAAATCATTCCGTTAATTTTACGCACGATTTGTATTTTAAGTTTTTCTTTCAATATGAACGCCTAATGATTCTAAATCTTCTACAAATTGAGGATATGAATCCTTTACTATTTCTATATTTTTAATTGTTGATTCTGAACTGGCATATAATGCCGCGACTGCGCAAGCCATTGCGATCCGATGGTCTTTTCTATGATCGATGTTACATCCAGAGAGCTCTTCGGTGTGATGGATTAAGAGTCCATCTTCTTGTTCTTCTGTAGACACTCCCATTTTTTTTAACTCAGATGCCATCGCGGAGATTCTATCGCTTTCCTTAAACCGCAAACTTTTCGCATTATAAAGATGCGTGGTTCCTTGAGCGAATGCTCCAACCACGGATAATATTGGAAAAAGGTCGGGAATATTTTTACAATCGATTTTCCTTCCTTTTAAGGGATATTTAGAAATATTTCCATATACTAAGACGCTTCTTTCAGCTAAGTTAATTTGAATCTTTGCACCCATCTGTTTTAGTATTTCAATAATCCTTTTGTCACCTTGAGGATTTTGAAAATCAAGATTTTTAACTAAAACATGGGAATCTCCTTTTGAGAGCGCTGCCGCCGCAATAATGAATGAGGCAGATGAAAAATCTACGGGGATCTCATATTCTTGAGTCCGAATCTTCTGACCTGTCTCAATTATGTATCTCAATAACCCATTATTATTGGTTTCTTCGATTATACTTATGCCGAAATTTCTAAGAACATCTAGACTAATTTTTACATAGGGATATGATACTAATTTAGTCGTTATATTAATTTCCATAAGTCCCTTTTTAGAACAATCTAATAATGGCAGGAGAATTAATAAAGCGGTAATAAATTGAGAGCTAATATCTCCTCTAATGGCAATAGTTTTACAAAAAACGTCCTTCCGAGTTATAATCACCCCATCTTCTTGAAGGGAGTATTGCGCCCCCAACTTTCTAAGAGCTTCCAATAAAGGCTTGATGGGACGATTTCTCCTAAAAAATTCACCAGTTAACTTCAATCCACCCTCAACTAATAGTGCCAATGCGCTAAAAATACGCACACTCGTACCCGAATTGTAGCAATCTATTGCTGTAATTTCGGATGTGGAAAAATGCTCTCTTCCAGTAATTATGTACATATTCTGTTCCTGGGGCAAAATTTTGATTCCTAATTGTTTTAAAATATTTATAGTAACCTCAACATCCCCAGAAACCAATGGATTTTTAATTATGGACACACCGGGAGCAAGCGCTGCCAATATGAATGCTCTATGGGAATAGCTTTTCGAGCCCGGTGGTGTTATTTGACCATTTAAGCTGTCTGTGGGTGCAATTATTTTTAAATCCATTTTAATAATACATAGGATTTTGATAGATTTAATTTTAATTGTGTACTTTTCACAATAGAAATAAAATTTGGAAGGTGTGTCTTTTTGTTGTGTTTAAAAAGGTATATCCTTCAAGTTATAATAAATATTTATCGATTAAGGTTTCAATATGATTCAGATATGATAAATTGGTGCCAATATATATGGATGATAATTCTTTAGGAAGAGCGTTTAAAATAACTTCATTCGGAGAAAGTCATGGAAAAGTGGTAGGGATACTTATTGATGGTGTTCCCGCAGGATTGGAGTTCGATAGGCAGTTTATCCAGAATGAAATGGAAAAGCGTAAACCAGGACAATCAAAAGTATCTTCTCAAAGAAAGGAAGCAGACAAGGTTAAATTCTTATCGGGAATATTTAAGAATAGAACCACTGGAGCACCTATTTGTATGATTATCAAAAATAAAGATGTGGACTCATCAAAATATGAAGATTTAAAAGATTTTTTGCGACCATCACATATAGATTATACCGCATTAAAAAAATATGGAGGTTTCGCAGATTACCGAGGATCAGGAAGATTTTCTGGAAGAATCACGGCTGGATTCGTAATGGCTGGGGCTGTAGCAAAACTGATCCTCAGAAAGTGTGAAATTAACGTGTTTGCCTATACAAAGAGTATAGGTGATATTGAGGATGAACAAGAATATAATTTTGATGAAATAGATCATCTAAGAGCACGTAGAGAAAAATCTATTGTAAGATGTATGAATAAAAACATATCTGAGAAAATGATCAAATTAATTGAGGAAATTAAAAACGAGAATGATTCAATTGGGGGAATCATAAAATGTATCGTCAAGAATTTTCCCGCTGGAGTAGGAGGGCCTGTGTTTCATAGTCTTGAATCAGATATAAGTCATGCTATGTTTTCGATTCCAGCAGTAAAGGCAATTGAATTCGGGGCGGGATTCAAAGCTGGCAGAATGCGGGGTTCCGAACATAATGACCCATGGAGGGTGATTGATGGAAAAGTAAGACCCATGAAAAATGATGCAGGAGGCATTATTGGAGGTATGTCAACGGGAATGCCCATTGAATTTATGCTTGCCATTAAACCGACTGCGTCTATAGGGATAGAACAAAATACGGTAAATATCAAAAAAATGGAGAATACTACTTTTAAATTAACGGGAAGGCATGATCCTTGTATAGTTCCTCGAGTTATTGTGGTAGTGGAGGCTATGACTGCGATCTCCTTAGTCGATTATTTATTAGTTGAAGGAAAGATTCCGAAAGTGTTCAATTAGAATATATGGTGTAAATTTATGAATACTCCAATAAAAGCTGTTTTAATGGGTGCGGGAAATCGAGGGATGACATATGGAAGTTATGCTTTAGAATATCCTAATAAATTGAAATTTGTAGCGGTTGCGGAACCTATTAAACGAAGACGAGAAAAATTTGCTCAATTGCACCACATTTCCAAAGATAATATCTTTGATGATTGGGAAGAATTATTGGCTCAAAACAAACTGGCAGATGTTGCGGTGATATGTACTCAAGACCAAATGCATACAAGACCAACATTAAGTGCATTAGAAAAAGGATATGAGATCTTGTTGGAGAAACCTATGGCACATACCCTTGAGGATTGTCTGAAAATTGTAAAAAAGGTGGAAGAAACTGGGCGAATTTTGGGTGTGTGTCATGTCCTGCGATATACCGATTTTTTCAATAAGGTTAATGAAATCATAGAGAGTGGGAGATTGGGTAAAATAATGAACATCACTCATAGAGAAAATGTTGCATGGTATCATTATTCACATTCCTATGTAAGAGGGGAATGGGCAAATAGAGAAAAATCTTCTCCAATGATTCTCGCCAAATGCTGTCACGATTTGGATTTATTATATTGGTTTGTGAAAGACCTCCCCGCAAAAATATGTTCAACCGGAAGTCTTTCATACTTTATTGAGGAGAATGCTCCAGAAGGCGCTCCAAAATACTGTGTAGAAGGATGTCCGATTGAGGAGTCTTGTCTATATTATGCCCCCCGAATTTATATAGATATAGAGCCTATTATCCAAATTGTCCAAAGGAGCAATAAGAGATTTTACAAATTTCTTATGAAATTAAGAAAAGATCACGTCAAATTTCTGACCTATCTCTCAAAGATAATTCCTCCCTTAAAGAGATTGCGATATTGGAGAGACTGGCCAGTCAATTACCTCTATGAAGATGAGGAAGAGGATTACTCAGATGAGATAAAGAGAAGAATCCTCAAAAGCAGTCCCTATGGAAAGTGTGTTTATCAATCGGACAATAACGTAGTTGATCACCAGCTAGTCCAAATAGAATTCTCCAACGGATTAACAGCTAACTTGACTATGCACGGATTTAGCGAGAGTGAGGGCAGAACATTACGGATTGATGGGACAAAAGGTACTCTTAAAGGGGAATTTATGAGTTATGGGGAAAACATAACTATTTTTGATCATTATACTGGAAAAGAGGAAATAGTATTTCAAAAAGAATTAGATGTAAGCGGTGCCCAACATGGAGGGGGAGATTATAAATTATTAGATGCTTTCATAAAGACGCTCACGACTAGGGAGACGGCTTCCTTGACTAATGCGAGAGAAGCAATTGAAAGTCATATAATGGCTTTTGCGGTTGATGAAGCTCGATTGCAACAAAAAATGGTAAATATGGATATTTATCATAAGAAATTAAACGATATTTGAAAAAATACATTTAATTAGTTTTATATGATTATTTATCATAATGATAATTTTATCGAATTAAATTAAATGTTGAGGAAATTGGGAAATGAGTAAAGATAGTGATACAAGTGGGCAATGGATTGAATTTTATAAAAAAAAGGGGGATAACTTAGTGGAGCTCTCAAAAAATCATATTTCAAATAAAGAATATCGAAAAGCTTTAGAGTTGCTAAGTCAAGCTTATAATATGTACAAAAAAGGAAATTGTGCAGATGATGCAGAAAAAACAAAACAAAAATTCGATGAACTAAAGCAAGAGCACTTCAAAAAGAAAGAATAGACTTCACATGAATGAATTCTCTCCTCCTAATTTAATAGCATATCTTATAAGCAACGATTTAATAATCTTAAATATCTGAGCCCGATATTAGTTTACTCTTTAATCTTCTTTTTATTTCTTCGATATGTGGACCATTCCAGAAGATTTTTTGACATTCGGGGTTCACACACTGATAAAAAGTATCGTAATATAAATATGTTGATTCATTAAGCTCATCTTTGATTTCATTTTTATTTTCAATCTTTTTTAGTTCTGAATTACACAAAGAGCATCGTGCGTGCTGCATATCAATATTATATTCTAAATCTAATTTTTCTTTAAGCTGTTTTAAGAAATTGTACACCCCTTCACCTTCTAAATAGATACTTTTATCTGGAATTTTATTGTGGAACGGATAATCTCGAGTGATGACAATTCTATTCGTCTTCTCGGCAAATTCTCTCAAAATATCATCCGGAATGGGATCCAATTCATAAACATCAATAAGGTCATTTGCATAAACTGTGTCATACGAAAATATCCTTAGAAATCTAGTGAGCTTACCGAACATAGAATCCGTAAGAAATTTCATTATATCAACGCCCGTATAATTCTCATGATTTTAAAATATAAATCCCATTATTTAAATCTAATAATTAAAGGGAAAAAATATTAATAGTATTCATTCCCATCTTTTGATAATATGGTTGAAACAAAAGAATTGATGGAAGAGGCGGTTAAATTTCATGGACACACATGTCCTGGGCTTGCATTAGGCGTCCTCGTTTCAAAATATATCTTAGAACATGGTCATGATTTCTCTATTGATGAGGAACTCGTTGCTGTAGTAGAAAATGATAATTGTAGTGTCGATGCTCTCCAAGCTCTTTTAGGAACCACATTCGGCAAAGGTAATCTAATCTACAGAGATTATGGAAAAAATAATTATACTTTCTATAACCGTGATAAAAAAAAAGCAGTAAAAATCTCCCTAAAAGGAGAACCATATAGTCATGAGGAATATACCAGAGAAGAACGCTTAAAAATGCTTTTAGAATCCGATCCAAATGAAATTTTTAATATTAAAGAGGTAGCATTTGATCCTCCAGAACACGCAAAGATACATGAATCAATAATATGTGATGAGTGTGGAGATCCCACAATGTCTACTCGAGTTCGAGAATTTAAAGGAATGCAAATATGTATTCCGTGTTATCAAAAACTCACAAAAAATTAGACACAAATTGTAACCAATCAAAAACTAAGATTTTCAATCTCTTTCATTTTAAAATTCAACACTTAATTTCTCTCCAAAATTTTCACAAAATAGCTTAAATTGGATCGTATCATCTTTTGGCTTATGGTGAAATTTAATAAAAAAACTGCTATTTCATTTGTAGCCCTATTCCTTCTTGCTACATTTTGAATCAGTTCTAATTTTGCAACAAGTAACAACTCATATATTAAATATTCGGCAATTCCATCTGGTGTAGAATATGATTGGAGTCAATATTTGTTCGATCACTGGATAAATCAGAGTTGGGATAATGCAATAATGGAATACAACTATTCAGGTACCTATTTCTTTATCTTCCATTATTTATAGCAGCTTCTGTAACCGCTACATTTTTATCTAAAAGTGCAAAAAGGAAAATTTAAAAAAATTAGTTTTTCTCTTCTTGAATCTCTTATTATTCTATCTAATTTATATATATTTCAAGAAAATGCTAATAATCTCAAATAAAATTCTTTAATTACTAAAAATTACTAAAAATTATAACTATAATTTTACCTCTATATGATTCTACGGGAATTCACTGAACGCGATATAAACGAGATTACGAGTCTTATGAAGAATCTCTGTGCGATTAAAAACCAAGAATTCGAGGAGGAAAGATGGAGAACCAACTTAGAGGAGCAAATGCGACAAGATACTAGCAGTGAGGTCATTGTGGCATTTGATGAGGAGACAAATCAAGTGTTAGGGATGGCTCATTGTTCTATTAAGAAATCTGATAAAGGATTTCGATTCGGATATATGTCTAATTTGATAGTGAAAGAAGAAAAGCGGAGAGCGGGAATTGGTGAAAAAATAATGCATCATATTATCGACTATTTTAAACGACATCACATAGAATCGATTAGATTGGCATTAAAACCCCACTTAAACAGAGCAGCTGAAGAATTATTCTTGAAATTAGGCTTCCAAAAACTATTCGAAATATATGAATTAACAATCTAATGTCAAAATGACAAAAATTTTACCAATCATTTTAAATTATTATTTATATACCTTAGAAAGTGATAAGTTGATTTTGTATGATTAATAAAGAATTGAAAGAGGGACACACTCTCTTAGTTAAAGGTCCCACCAGAGTAAATATTGTGAAAGGAACAATAGAAATCTTCGGAAAAACAATCTCCGGAGATCAAAGCGAATCTATAACCGACTTGGATAAATTAGAAGAGGAAAATGTTCTGATAGTTCCTGATGCCAAGCAATACCCGCTCTATGGGACTGAAGATGTAGAATTGGAGATCTATACCAATAACCCGGATGAGAATCTGGAGGAAATTGAAGAGAATTCCATTCCAGAAGAATGGAGAGATATCAAGGATTCTATTTTGAACCAAATCAAGAAAAAGAAAGAGGGCGAATATTTAAAAATAATGGTATTAGGATTGAGTCGAGGAAAAACCACGCTCATTAAATATCTCGCTAATAAACTCCTTCATGCGGGTTATAAAGGAGGATATTTGGATTCTGATTTAGGACAGCAAATAATGTATCTCCCAACTACAATAAGTATTGGAGAAATTGAAAAATCTATCATTTCCGGGGAAGACATATCCCCAGATTATACTACATTCATCGGAGCGACTTTTCCGAAAGGTAACCTCAAATTTATAGTGTCCCATGCGTGCAGAAATATGATAAATAATTACATTGAAAAGTTCGAAGATACTGATTTTATTCTGATAGATACTGACGGATGGATAAAAACGGAAGCAGGCGTTATTTATAAAAAGTTTTTTATTGAAACGGTTAAGCCAGACACAATTGTTATCTTCCATGATAAAGAAATAGACGAACTCAAAGAAATCGAAAAAGATGCGAAAAAAAAGTCCAAATTACATCTTATAGAGAAAGAAAACGAATTTTATTATGAAAAAAGTAAGGATGAACGGAGGTTTCTTCGTCAGAGCCAATTTTCTAAGGTTCTTCAAGACTATAGGAAAATAACTATCGATCTTGACGACATCGAATTTCTTAAATATCAATTTAACAAGGAGGAAAATAGAATCGAGGAGGAAGTACTAAATACTGAAGAATTGATAAAGCTTCCCTATCATTATGTCCTTATTGCCCTTTTAGACGAGAATTCTAAAATCATTAAGATTGGGCTACTATTTTCGATAAATATAGAGAAGGACTACATATTACTATTTTCTGACTTAAGCTATAAAGAACAATTGAAAATAGATAAGGTTTTGGTAGGGAGTCTCCGGCTAAGTACGAAAGGAAATCACCAAGGTTATTTGTATCTATAACCCTTTTTCATTCTGATACCTTTCTTTAATGTTTTATATCCTAAATCCGAAGCATTTAATTAAAAAGTCAAATATTGATTGATATTAATACAAACCGATTTTTAATATTAGGATGAGCGAGCAAAATCTAGTAAAATTCGTGGATTTTTTGCGAAAGTCTGGAAGCGCATCAGATATGGAACTTGTTAAATTAGGTAAATCATTAGGATTAGATTTAGTCTCTTTTAAAAGATTGAGAGAATCTCAAGATGATGGATTTACTGATGAAGCACGTAAAAAATCGCTGAATTTATTAAATCAATATAATGAACACAAGATCCAACATAAAGAGGTATTTTTCGTTGGAAGTATTGATTTTATGATTGCGGAGAATAATGAAGGGAAACCCACCTATTTTTTGTTAGAAGCAAATGGAGGGAGTTCAAGAGGACTTTCGATATTAACCCCAAAACAACAGAAGCTAATTTACAACGGATATATGGAAGCGATTAATTTAGCCTTAAAAAAAGAATACAATAAAGATTCCACGATTACAATCTTAGTTGGAGTACCCGTTAATGACGGACTAATCCACGAGAAAGCGATATTAATTTCATACTTAAGAGAGAATCTTCAGAAAAAGAATTTTAAAGTAGGCATTTATAGTGTTGCTGATTTTTCCAAAGAAACATCGGATGATGTTAGGTTTATTATTGCAGATTATAAGCAGTTATCGGACAGGGTGTCATATAATAACTATTGGGTTAAATTCAATAACATCAACGTCCAGGTATTGATTGGAGATGGAATTGCTCGACGATTACGCGATGATGATTTCCAGTATATCATTACCGAAAATTTTGAGAAATTAAATACAATAATCGTAAATCCAGTATACTTAATTACGGATGATAAATCTCTCTCTTACCTTGCAAAGCATTTGGTGAATGATAAGTTAGAAAAATACCAAAATGCGACCTTTCTATTTACGAAGGCATCTAATGATGAAGAGCTGGCGGAGAAAATGAAGCTAGCTGTGAATACCTACAATAGGCCATTTATCATTAAACCCCATGGAGGATCTGGAGGTGCTGGGGTGATGTCGATATTTCCTGAAGATGTTAAAAAGGATGAGAAAAAAATTAAAAAGATTATTGAAGAGAGTAAAAAAGAATATTATGCAAAATTCATGAAAACCAGAAATCCATATCCATATACAATTCAGGAAATGGCCAAATTCTCTCTAATAGATTGGAGGGAGGGAAAGCACACCTTTGATATACGTATATATTTATCTCAAATCGATGGAAAGCTGATACCTGTAGGAGGTTTGGCACGAATAGCTCGTGGAAGTTTTATTAGTGGATTAAACAAAGAGGAATTTGTAGTCAACCTAAGTGGTTTTGATGGCCGTATTGAGGTCGATAGAGGCTTAGGTTTTTCTCCTAAAGCCGCAAGACTTTTAGGGTTGAATTTAGATCATTTTATTGAGCTGTTTTGTAATTCATGTATTATTTTTAAAAGTATCGCTGAAAATTATCAAAAGATAGTAGATTTCGCGAATTGGGAAAAAATTATAGGGCCTGAAAAAAATGGATCATGAAACTTTAAAATTATTATTAGATATATCTCACAGGCAAGAACTCTTCAATCAAATTCTCTCAAACTTGAAGGAGTTTGCTGAATGGGATTTTATTGAATACGATCAATGTAAAACTAGTGAAGGAATAGTCCCGAGTCTGAAAGTGAGTTATAATGGTAATGTAAATGATGTAAAATATCTTAAGGTATTCATCGCTGCTCAACATAATGAATATAATGGTCTCTTTGGAATATTAGAGTATTTAGACCAAATAACTAAGGATGGAACCAACTCGAAGGGCATTATGAAATTAGATCAGGAGATTATTTTTTTCCCGCTAATGAATCCGTATGGCTTTATCCATCCAAAGAAAGAAAACAAATCAGGGTATTATCTAAAAAATGGTACAAATTTAAATCGATATTGGAGAAGGACATTTGCGCCCGAATCGCCCTTTAGTAAGGGAGATGCTAATGGAAATCCTCTGCCGGATCATGCGAAATATGTAAAAGAAGTTTTGCAACCATATTGGGATAATCCAGATATTTCAATCTATTTGTTGGATTTTCATGAAACTTCACTGCTTGAACGTTTTCCACGCGATCTTGTTAAGAATTTCAAGAAAAAATCAATCACGTATAAATTTGATCATTGGCTAAAAGAAGGTATTATTCTAAACATAATGAAACTTTATGATATTCCCTATTATCGAAGACCCTTATTTACGAAATGTAATCCTTCGGCCGATCATGATCATATAAATATGACAATACGGCAGGTCGATTTAATATACGAGAAATTGGAGCAATATCTTAACGAAAATCAAGATAGACTGCCCTTCTATTTTTGTTATAGCACAAAGAGCAAGGAATTCTGTGAAAATCTAGCTCAAAAGGTATATGAAAATCTTTCTGATACTGTATGGGAAACCTACTTCCCATCATTTGATCATAGTTTTGTCCAACATGGATGTTTTGTTATAATGAGTGACGCAACCTCTCGTAAGCGTGTATATTCGATGGAGCTCGAGTCTAAAAAACAATTTTTTAACATTTTTAAAGAGATCAGGAAATCTCAATCCCAACCTGACTATTTTAAAACCAAGCTCGATGATATGAATAAAAATATAACACTAGCAAAAGAATCCATTAAAGAAATGTTAACAATGATTTAGTCCTCCAAGAATCGGATAATACCCGCGACCAGCGCCAATTCATTCTTTTTCATTGTATGTCCGCCTTTTTTAAAGACTAATTGATTTTTTTTAGGCAAGTTTAAGATAGAGCGATTTTCTCTGAAATTCCTAAATTTTATGACCTTATCATTCTCTGCATGGATTATATAGATCCTTTCGCATAATTTCTCATAATTTTTTGCCTCTAAGTTCTCTTTTTGTTTTTTAAAAATAAGATAGGGAGAAAGGTTCCTCACTGTGGCTTGATCGGGAAATAATGGAATTCCTCGTATTATATAACTCAAAAGAACAAGGGGATTAAAGCGCATTACATTTTCTTTATAGTGGGAGATGCACGAAATTGCGATTATTTTCTCAATGGTATGATCATCAAAACTGGCAGAAAGGGAAATAATTGCTCCAATACTGAATCCAAGAGAGATTATTTTATATGTCTGAAACTCATTTTGTTGTTTTATCCATTGTATTATCTTCTGATAATCGTCTATCCTCTTTTTTAATTGATTCCGCCTTCCCACTTTCTTGGACTCGCCAGTACCACGTGCATCATAAGCCAGAATCACGTATCCTTGAATCGCCAAAGGAAGATAGATATATTCCAATGTTTCCTTGGTATCAGAATAGCCGTGGTTTATAATAATCATCGCTTTTTTCTGTTTGACTCTTGATTTATCAGAGCTCTGAACAATATTTGCTATTAATTGTGTATGATTTCCAACCTTCGATTCTTTATCTATTGGAATTTTTATTTTTTCTCTCCTTACATTTTCTACATCCAATTTACTCCATCTATCATACCAAATTTTTCGTACTGAAAAATAAGCCTCAAAGGGGATATAGGTAATCAGAAATACCATCGTTGAAAGGATAAGACAAGTATCAATAGTGTTTCCAAAAATATTTCTATTGATGTGCCAAATATAAGCACTTATGGAAATTCCAACAACTATAACTAAAAATCGCTTTAAAATATCTTTTAGCAAGGCTGATCTATTTATTATATTATAGTATTTGATTCTGATGGGTAAGTAATTCTATAAAAAAGATGAATAAAAAGAATCTTTTATTCGTATATACGGTCTCCAAATATGATGTCCCTCGGGGAGAAGAATGATTCGAAAATAGTATTCCATTTATTTATTGGGTTTGGGACAGCCAAAATCTTTTGCAACTTGACATCCAGGCTTACTCGATAATCCGGGGCACGGATCACATTTAATTTTTCGCAGCATTTTTTCGACCTCGTCAACTTCGGGACCGAATTCCTCATCTTCGGTCTCATCGGTAAGCATATCATCCTCGATCTCGCTCAAGTCTTCATACACATCTTCATCGAGGTTGTCATCCCACTCATCTAAATCAATAATTTCGTCGCCTTCCTCATCCACTTTACCTTTTGGGAGGTCCTCCTCTTCATCTGCTTTCTTTTTTTTTGCCATAGAATTATTCCACTATATTTTTTATTTGTTAATATTAGATGGTAAAAATGATTTTTAAAATTTAGATATTATCGAATAATTAATATTCGATCAATGGAAAACAAAACCTTAATAATTAAGGCACTCGATTTAAAAATGGTTTAGGCGTTTTCTAGATGAATATTATGTCTTAATTCCCGATAAGCTTTACAATTCTTGCGATCTTGCTCGGAACAGTTCTTTACTCTCCAACATCGGTACTCATGATTTAGGTATGCGGGACATTGTTCTTTTTCTGGACAATCCTTTATTTGCCAGCATTGAAAGGTATTATTTTCGTAAAACCTATGAAATCGTTTGGGGAGTGATTTATAATTCAAATCGGTTTGGTTTAAATATTGATCCAAATCATTTGAGTTATAAGTGTTCCAGAAGAGAACTTTTTTAGACTTATTCTCTCCTTGGCTACAATAATCAATCATTGCGGCCATAGCTTTGCCAGTATAAGTAGTTTCCAAGATAAACCCTGAAGAATTCCCTTCTAATTCCATCACTAGATCTATCGCTCTCTGCCCTCGTTCGGTTTTCACTCCATAGTCTGAACCAAGATAGCCTTCAATAATTTCAAAATCATTTTCTTGAATAGCGATATCCGGCACGAAGTCGTTGTGTTCTCTCAGATATTTAAGCGCTTTCGAGGCGTTTTTTATAACGTTAGACTTATTTATGATCCAATCCATACTTACTGCGGTTATATGCACCTTAGTTATTAATCCTAAGAGCTTACAACCCAGAACCAAACCAGCTGCAGTCCCTCCCGAACCACCAGCAACGAATATCGCATCAGGTTCATCTATTACCCCCGCGTCAATTTGAGTTTTAAGTTCAAAAACCGCATTTACAAATCCCAATGTTCCGATTGGAGAGCCTAAACCAAACAAGAGACTTCCTCCAGGGAACATCAGATGAGATTTTGGATGGGTAAGTCTGAATCCTAAAACTTTAAGTGCTAAAGTTATAAAGGAATTGCTAAAATGTAGGTTAGCCCCAAAATGGTTGTAAAGTAACAGAGAACGCTGTACATGCCACGTAAGCGGTTGTGGAAATAAAAAAAGATCACATCGCATGTTTAGTTCCTTAGCAACGATCGCGCAAGCCAAGCAGTGATTTGAACCAATGCCGCCAATGGTGATCATTCCCGTTTTTTTATTATCGATGGCCTTTCCGAAAATGAATTCAAACTTACGAAGTTTATTTCCACCATAGATATGATGTGCGATATCGTCTCGTTTAATATAAATACGCCCTTCCGAGTTTAATTCCAAGTTAATTTCAAGATTTTCTAGTCTATCAATTGGAGTGGGAATACCCGTTAACAAGGGAATCCATGGAACAGTTTCCTTAAGCTCGGGATAGGTCGTAAAAAGAAGAGGTTCTTCTCGTGTCATAGATGAGAGAATTTACTTAGATATAAAAAACCTTTGAAATATAGGTTTTTTATGACATCCCGATATCAGCTTCTATCATTCTTGTAATTGCGATATCAAAGAAGTTTTTGAAACTATGTAAATAATATTCTATCACGTTTTTTACATGACATCGAGTCTGATCCGTCCCAAATTCAGTGTTTTCTACCTCTTCTTGAAGTTTTATCAAATAGTTCTGAAATTCTGAAATTGAGTCTAAATTAATATTTTCGTAATTTTCAATCAAATCATTTAAGAGATTAGGAATTTTCAGTAGAAGTTTGGAGTACTTTGCGACCACTTCATATGGAATCCCTTGAAGATTAATGAGTGCCTCGTTAATAAAGTCCCTTATATAGAGAAGTACTACACGGTCTCCAAGAAAACGAATAACGGGAAATCTCGTTCTTGAGACGGGATATTCAGCAAGTCCGGTAATTAAGATCCTTGTACCTAAAGAATATTTCCTATCTATCTCATCTAACAATAAATCACTGATTTGATCTGGGTTGCCTTCCACAATATTTTCCATAATTGTACCGAAAACATTCACGAGATCGACAAGCACTTCATGCAGGTCAATTTTAGAAGCATCTAAAAGGAAATTTACATAGAATTCATTGCGGTTTTGCACATCTTTAAAATCAATTCCGATAATTTCCCTTCGGAGCTCAATAAGAAGCTCGTACAACTCTTCTTTGTTGGAAGACGTATATTTCAAATAAATATCATCTACATCCAATTTAAAGGCAGAGATTATCGCTTGTCTCACCAATTTAAGTGGCATTTTTGTTCCGTCAAGATTATATACGGTCTTAGAAGCACCTTTATCTTGCGCGCGAACAATTAGTGTGTTGTCATCCATGGGAAAAAGTGTGATTTCCGATTTCTCTTGTAATTTTGCTTTATTGGTCCATTCTTGGGGAAATGTTATTGCTTTACTATTTCCCAACTTTATAATACTTCGTTTATACTTTTTCTTATATTCCTTCTCTTGTTCCGTCATGATGAAAGTGTGTTAAAATTCCTAAATATTTTCAAATAAATTATACAATCTTTAATTATA
>SHMW01000069.1:23720-24174 GCA_008080735.1 Promethearchaeota archaeon | reverse complement strand
ATTATTAGGTTTTTGAGTAATATAAATATTGAATTCGCCTTCATTTTTATTAAAATTAAAAATTATCTACAAGTATAAGGTTAATGCCTGTTTTATTCAATTTAGGGAATATCACCATCTCCAATTTCACTTGAAGCGATGCATCCATTTCTTAACTTGCATATCAGTTAGTTCAGTGTTATTTGTTTAATTCATTAAATTGGATAAAACAAGTATTCCACCGAAAGAATTTCTGGATAAAATTTTTTCAGCAATGAGAAAGCAAGAGACTCTGATAGAGACAGACATTAAACAATAATTTAAGGGAACAGACTAAGAAAATAAATTCGAAATTTTCAATTACCCTTTCATTTTCTTTTTACCTATTTTTCAATATTCTTCATATAGTAAGCCTTCACTAACTTTAAATGCAAAAGCTTAATTAGCTAATCTTTTTAAAGAATAGTATAGAAAA
>SHMW01000069.1:0-23710 GCA_008080735.1 Promethearchaeota archaeon | reverse complement strand
GCGAGGAATGCTATGAATTCAATGCGCAAGGAGAGCCAGAAAATTATCCGTAGAGATTGCTTTTAAACAAGATTTTCAAGGATAAATCTGTGATTTCTGAGGAATTTTGTTCGAATTGTGAAGAGTATGAAATACAAAAGGATAAATGTAAACAAAAAATGTTAAAGAATAGTATAGAAAATTTAATGTGATTTATTAACAAATGTCAGTTCAAAATATTACGCCGTATTTTTTAGATTTAGGTGAGATTACTCCGACCCGATCAAAAGCAGCATTAATAGACGAGCTTGCAATGGGGCTTATCGAATTAATCCGGATTTATGGAAGAAAATTAGACGGACTTGGCAAAGTTCATCATATTACCAATTGTTTTTGGCCTGTCCGTCTCATTCCTTTAAATAAAACAAGAGCGTGTGTATGTTCATACTTACTTAACAAACAAGAGAAATTGCAAGTTGGTCAATTCAAACAAAATCCGCCCAAGCCAGATAATGTAATAAAAGGTGCAGATCCGAAGTCCTTTTTAGAATCCTTGAGAAACTATAATGATAACTATTTGGATACTGGTGGATTTCTCAGTAGTAGCAATTTTAAAAGGGGTAAGGTTCGACAAGAGGCTTTATTTAGTACAGAAGAAGTGGGATATTTTAAAAATTTCTTTCTTAATCAATATAATATTAGCTCATTTTCCAACCCCTATTTCATCTTAGAAGGGGATCCTATTGCGAAGAGTGTGAACCAAATAAAAATAGTTCAAGATGTTTATGATTTTGTTTCACTCAAGGATGTGAAGATGCTTGATAACTATGCAGATATTATTTCTTCGTTATGTGATGAATGGATAGCAAAAGGATCTGAACGAGCAGAAGAGTATCGAGAAACAACTGTTGATACTTCCGAGGAGGAGAAACAACTTGCAATGTTAAATGAGGAACTTAGGGAGGAGAAGGAAAGAGATTTACACGCAACTCCAGAGGAGCTAGTTAAGTCGGGGAAATATAAAATTAATGATAAAACTGGAGAACTATATAATAACACGAATGCGGTCAAGAATTCAATCGATAGACTTAAAAACTCTATATCCCAAAATGATTTATTTTTGTTGGATGAGGCTATGAAAGATTTAAATTTAAAATATAGTTCTTTGGGAGACTCTATTAAGCGTTATGAGAACGAAATTGCTCAATTAAAGAGAAATATCGACCGAGAGATCTCTGATATCGAAAAGGCACATCAGAAGAAAATTACAGAATTAGAAAGAAAAATATCGGAAGTTGAAAAGAAAATTGAGGAAAAACATGCAAGCCTGAGCCAAAAAACCACCTCCACTGAAGAATTAGTCTCGAAAATTAAAGAAGAAAAACAAGAAATTATGCAAACAATCGAGGAAGTGAAGGATGAGGAGATGACCAATGTACAAGACTTTTTGAATGATTATACAATTGAAATTAAGACTAAGGATGTAATAGTCGGGATACCCATTATCATATTCTATTTCACCGACCCGAAGACCAAACGCACCACAAAAAGAGTTCCAGTATTACCTATCTTAGTGGATAACGGAAAAGTAGTAACTACAAAAGTCAAGGAAGAATTCAGAAGTAAATTAGAAGATTTAATGAACAAATACAATCCTCTTATCAACCTTGTTGAAAGGGAAGGAGAGAATAAGAACTTAATGGATGAAGTTAAAAATCTAGATACTAAGCTTGAAGAAGCGATAAATGATTTGCGAATAAGAAAGATCCTTAAAAAGAAAATCGCTAATAAAGCTAAGGATGTTATAGTAAATCTCGTTTGGTAGATCTCTACATTTCCTAAATTAATTCTTTTTTTCTTACTAATTTTTATAGTGTATAAGAAGTAACTAAAGCTCATTATTCCCTTTTTATAAAAAATTATTTGAGAAAATTATAAAAACTTTAGCTCCATAATAAAGTCAAATCTAAAGGAGCAAATTAAATGGAAATATTAGAATTTTTTCGAGGAATCGCAGATTTTTTTTTAGAGAATATTGGACCCTTTATAACAGCCGGCTTAACACTAGCGGTTTCATACATAATCTATTTCATAGTTAAAAAACAGATTGAGAGATTGCAAAAAATAGAACGTATTGATGAATCTACGGCAAAAAATATGATGCGACTATGGCGTATCATTATCTTTATTTTGGCATTAACCTTAATTACAATTCAATTTGCCGAAACTCTTAGTCTTTTTGCAGGGTTAATAACTGTATCTGCAGGGACGGTAATTGGTTTCGCTTCTATGAACACACTCGGTAATCTCATTGCGGGAATAATTATTATTATGAGTAAACCCTTCCAAGTTGGAGACAGAATCTTTTTCATGGAGAAAATAGCAGATGTGGTGGATATAAAATTAATTTATACTGTTTTGGAAGATATTGACGGAGTAAGAATCTCTATTCCAAATCAAAAACTTCTTAAGACCGAAATCCAGAACTTTAAACAACATAAAATTCTCAGGAGGGAAATTTTTATGACAGCGGGATTTGATGTTGACCCACGATTAGTAGAGAAAGCTGCGTTAGAAACAGCTGAGAGATTTACTAATGTTTTAAAATATCCTCAACCAAGGGTTGACTTATACGAATTTTTAGATAATACTATCCAATACCGTTTAATCGTATTTATAAATAATAGTAAGATTATCCCTAAATTTGATTTTCAATTACGCAAGGCAATATATTATGCATTTGAAGATTATAAAATCGATATGCGGACACCGATTTTAATTGAGCGATTTAATGAGGCACTCGAAGAAAAACAAGATTAATTTCGTCAAAATCTCATATCCAAATACTAATTAGCTTATTTAACAAATTCTTTCATAATGACATGAGTATTTGTTTTGATAATTCCTGAGACCATATCGATTTTGTTTGCGAAGGATTCATATAAAGCATCACTATCTTCTACTTCAATCTCAGCTAATACATCGTATTCTCCAGTCAAAGAGAATACTTTTTTTATCTCTGGGAATTCTCTAAACTTTTCGATGACATTTGCCATTTCCTTATGATATACGCGACAAAATATTAGCGCTTTCATCTTGGTAACCTTTAGTTTGATTTATATTTTATATATTTTATCAATAAACAACAGCTCAACATTCTCGATTCCCTCATTCCTTCTCAAATTCTCATTGATCAGAGAATAAAGGTCTCGTATTGAATTAGTTTTCACATTAAGTAAAAGGTCATAAGTACCAATTAAGGATTGAACGCTGAACACACCCTCTAATTTCAAAAGAGTCGTAGTCAAGCTCTCAAGGATTCCTTGCTTTCTATGAATTAAAATATACGCATTAACTTTACTCTTGGTTTCATGAGCGTAGCGAAATAAAATGGAAATAATAAGTAAAAATATGATAATTATTAAATACGGGATGGGGAAAACCTCGTTTATAAGAAGAACTCCAAAAAAGATGGCTCCTATTGGTTCAATTACTGTTAGAATACTACTCCATTGGCTAAATGTTAAGTTATACGGATTCCAATTCACATTAGCGACGAAGATAAGGATATAGGGGGCTACTGTAGAAAACAATATCAATATGATTACTTCCGATCTTAGCAAAATTTCAAAAATTAGGGAGATATCTTGAAAAAAATAGGTAATTTCAAGGTATAAATTCATTTCTATAGGGATAAAATAGACGATCAAAATGAATGGAAATAATGTGATAATCCCAAAAAGGAATATAAGTGCAATCTTAATTAACATACGAATTATTTTATAGGATTTATTTTGGTTGATGAGCAAGATTTCTTGGGCACTATAGGGATCTCTTCCAATACCGATATGCAAAAATGATGTACATGCTGCAAATAAAATTATATAAATCCCTCCGATAAATATGCTCGACAGATCAAATTCTTCTTCACCTAATTTCACAAAGATGATAATAGAAATACAAAAAATCAAGATCAAAATATATAATCCCTTGAAAATGTCGAGTTTTTCTAATTTTACTCCGTGCTCATAAAAGGCAACAATGATAATACTCAGTTGGAAACCAATCATCGCAAACGAAATTGAAGTTATTTTTAGAGCAAGAAAATATCCGATGATATGGATTATAATCCCAAAAAAACTCAGCAAAAATAGGTAATATATATTCCGAATATTGAAAAATCGTTTATTAGCTCGATTAAATAATCGTAATAGATTATATAACGAGATCTCCTGGTTTGAAGTAAAATTATTATTGTATAAGATCAGTCCTAGAGCGATGAGAAAAAGAATTATGCCCGATATTAAGAATCGTAAAAAAATAATCAGAATAATCGATACAGACTCAAATAGTTCAGAGGCTAGTATTGGAATAAAACTCCAGAGAATATTAGCAGTAATTATGTGAAAAATATACTTATTTTGCATTTTAAAAAGTATTTGCTCTTCTTATTTCATTTCACTCTGTATAATATCTTAGGAATGGTACCTTAAAACCTTAGCAGTTTGATCAAACTCAAAATAATTTAACAAGTTTTCATTTGCTTAATCAAGAAATATTAACAGACCTAATTATTAAGATGAATAAAGAATTACTAAAACTCTCAAAAGAAGAGCTAATTGACTATATTGAGGATTTGTCTAAAAATTGGTTAATGATTGATGGAACGTGGTTCTTGGCTGCTGAAAAAGAATTTGGAATGGAAACTGCTATTCATTTAGATGCAGAATCCTGGAAACAATTCAGTCCACGAGAAGCAAAACGAATAATGAAACGATTTGACATTCCAGAAAACGGAGGGATTTCAGCTCTTAAAAAGGCTCTGAAATTTAGAGTCTATGCCAACATTAACGAGCAGGAAATTATACAAGAGTCAGAGGATCATCTCATTTTTAGGATGAATGATTGCAGAGTCCAATCAGCACGGAATCGGAAAGGACTATCTGATTTTCCTTGTAAAAAAGTTGGGATAATTGAGTATTCTGAATTCGCAAAAGTCATAGATCCGAGAATTAGTACAAAATGCATTTGTTGTCCTCCTGATAACCATCCCGAAGAATTTTATTGTGCTTGGGAATTTACCATGGAAGAATAATGATGATTTTTTCCAATGGATAAGGAAATTTAAGTAAAGTTCTATTGGTTTGGTTCTAATTCATTAAATTTTTCTATTTTTTCTTCGAACGATTTTATCAATTCCCATTTTTCTTGAAGTTCTTTTCTTTCTTCATTGATTGTCTCTTTTTCTTTTTCAATGTTTACCCTTTCCTGCTCTAATCCTTTTTTCTCTAGTTCTAATTTTTCCTCTTTTTCCCGCAACCCTTTCTGAACTTCTTCTATTTTTTTTCTCTCAACTTCTAAATTTTGTTGTTCTATTTCCAAATCTGCCTTCTTCTTCATATAGCGCTCTTTCAGTTCCTCTAACTCTCGTTCTTTTTCCTTTACTATCTCTTTCTCCTTTTCTAAATCTGCTTGTTTTTCTTCAAGCGTTTTAAACTGTTTCATATCTTCACTCAAGGAGCCCAGTTTGATCTCAATCTTATTTAACATATCTTTAAACGCTTGCATTTTTAGAAAATCATCTGCTTTAGCTTGCTCATAGACCTCATAAATCTCATCGAAAAGTCTTTTGTTTGTAGGTAGATTTGGGTGGTTCAGATAATTTATAAGAGTGATGAGTGACTCCGTAGTGGATTCTGGTAAACTTGTCCCATACGGAGATTGAAGCATCAGTTCGATTTTTACTTTCATGTCCTTGATTTTTTTCGGATAATTAATGAATTTAAGCTCTTTCTTCGGTTCATCCTCCTTTTCATAATCATGCTTACCCAATTTAATTTGAAGTTGGTCTAATTTTCGAATTATCCCCTCCATCTTGATAAAACTACTCTCTCTGGCCTTAAAATAGAGATTAATGACCTCTTCTAATAATTTTGGATATTCAGTAATCTTAGGATGGTCTAAATACCACACCAATGATTCTAATTGGTGTTCTGTGGTGCTCTGAAGACCTAACCATTCTTTGCCTTCCTTTTTTTGAATCTCAGTTTTAATTTCAGAAATCTTATCCTCAAAATCCATATAATGCTAATATAGAGTATATTTTTATATTTTTTCAAAAGGAAAAGTGAAATTTGACTAAACTGTGTAATAAAATAAAGTTGAGAGAGAAATAAAAAAAAAGTTGGAATATTATAATGATTTAAGGTTTATAAGGAGGCGTATACCCATGGATCATCATAATGACCCCATAGAGCTTTTGCTTGTAATGTGGTTAAATCCCATGCTGTGACCGCCGCACCTACAGGACCACTTGGATCGCTGTAATAATCATATGCAGGGGGATGGAGATAATCGATTAAGTCTGCTCCTACTTCAAGATCAATTGAACCATATACATTTAGGGCTTCATTCGTTAACCAGCTATATCTATCTTTTGAGTCGTCTATAGCTGTTGAATCGGCCCAATCGTTCATTCTACGATAGATGTAATGATTGGTATATGTTACCAAATCATTCTTATGCTCAATCTGATCGTGGGAGAAGATAGCCCACCATGGGTGCTCATAACTCATAGATCGAATTGAACAATAATGTTCTGATGTTTCAAGAGCAACACCACCGGTCTCACCATTTCTACCATCACCAATACCATAAATCCACGAAACTCCTCGAATGGAGTTCTGAATGAAACTAATTGCTTCACTCAATTGGGACGTATACTGCATAACGTATCGGGTAGTTAGGAGTGTACCCATACCGTATCGAGCGGGATTACAATCTTGAGCGGGAACCATATCATTACCAATTCCCAAACCCTGATTATTCATAGCCGAGGTAACTCCAATAAATCCTGGGGCTGAGGTGCTTAGGAATGAATTTCCTGAATCAGGAACAAATTCCATAAACATCATCTCCTCATATAATACGTAGCTGGTAAATTGCCAATGCCTCCCCATGATGGTATGACCACCAACGGTGGCATCATCTTCGGCAACAAATCCGCTACATGAAAGAAAGGCAAACAAGTCCATCCAGAAGAGCCAAGGTTCGACAACTGGATATGCTAATGCTAACATCGCATCCATACCCATATTTAAGAGTAAAATGTCGTCAAATGGTACGTAATATCCCGCATCATACACACCATAGTATAATCCGACCATTTCCTCATAATATTCATAAGGTGTGTATTGAAGATTTTCCCATGCCAGTAATGTACATAAGTCCATCATTTTTTCTAACATTACTTCAATACTATCGCCGGAAGAGGCAGCAAGTTGCTGAAGGGTCGCATCATCAATGACGCTCCCTACCTCATCTTGTAAACGGCCATAATCCATAATATCTCCCAAAATAATGGATAGAATCCACTCCGGAGCATCTAAGAGGTTCATTATGACCGTTTCAAACCAATCTTGACTCGCTAATTGAGATACGCTTATAGGATCTAAATATCCTTGCTGATATCCCATTTCAAAAGGACTTCCTTCCAAGTGCATTAACTCCTTACCATTTCCAAGGTCTTTGATATATCCATCGCCGCAAGTAGCGATGATATCTCCAGGTGCTGCAGACCCAAAATTAATGAACGCTAAAGGAGTAAGCCCCATCACCATTACAAGACTTAAGATTACAGTTATTTTAGTTTTTTTCTGCATCATAACTCTCGTCCGTTTTTTTGTTTTATTCAGATTTCACAGATCTCTCTCAAATCTGTGATTAATATTTTTGTACATCTTTTATTTAAAGGTTGCTATTAAAAAAATGAGAAGAATCCAATTTTATGGGGAAATGGTCTCAAATCTTTAATAATTAATCAGAAATGATTATCACTAATTATCAGATTTAAATATATAGAAAATTTTTTAGTTCTGGACTTAATTAGGTCTTATTTAATCTCGACAAAAAATTTTACACCTAATTATTTTAAATCTCTACTTATTCCAATTAAACCCAACGATTTTAAATCTAAAGCTATTTATATAAGTTGAATATTAATTTCAAATATTCATTCATTAATAAACTAAAAATAAATCTACTAAACTGAACTAAAAGATGTTTGATAAGTCAAATTGTGGCAACTGTGAAGGAATCGATTGCTTAATGAAGTGTCAATGGATTGATTTTGACGGAGTTGAGGATGCTCGCTCTGAAATGAATAATATGATCGAAAATGGAGATTCAAGGGTATTATCTGAATGTATCACATGCTTTGCATGCGATGAATACTGTCCTTATAATTCTCATCCCTTCGATCTCATCACCACTCTTCAAGAAAAAAATAATTCCTTGGATGTGAATGAAGGGATGGTACAACGAATGGTTAAGATGTATGAGCCTCATAGTGATTTTAAACCGTGGGATGATATTGATCCGGATAAACCAACACTGAACAAATGTGCTTTCATTAAAACCAACTCTGAAGATATGGAAGGGACTATGTTTGATGATTTGCAATATGTGGGCGGAAGAGATTTCTTCTGTAATTTGTTGTATCATCATATTGCAAAAGATTCGATAATAAAAGAAAGAGCTCCTCAAATTCTTGAGAATATCGAAAAACAAGGCATCAAGGATATGATCTGCTTTCATGATGAATGTTATGGATTATATTCTTCCTATTGTCCGAGGAATGATATCGAGCTTCCAGATGGGTTTAATCCAATTCATTTATTCGAATATATCTACAATTACCTTAAAGATCATGAGTCCGAAATTCAGAAATTAAACATTAAGGGTGCCTATCAACGAAACTGTTCAAATCGATTCATGCCTGAAACCGATGAATATGTGGATAAAATATGTGATTTAATTGGTGTCGAACGGGTAGAAAGAGAATATGACAGAGAAAATGCACTTTGTTGTGGTGGCCCGCTTCCGATGCTTGGAAAGAAAAAGTTAATGCGGGAAACACAAAACAAAAATGTACAAGATATGCTTGATCATGATGCTGAAGTCGTATTTTATAATTGCCCGATGTGTATGGAAACTATGGGCTCAAAAGTAGAGCGGAAAGGCATGAAAAATTATTTACTCAGTAATTTAGCACGAAAAGCGTTAGGAGAGGATATCGACTAGCTTATCCATCGTACTTTTTTTATCTAATTTTTTTCTATATTATTCGTATTTCTTATTATTCGATTTTTTTACCACAGTTGGAATATAGAAAGAGAAAAAGGAATACAAATACATAAAAATAATAATTGCAATTTATTTTAACATAACGATAATTGAGAATTCAATTTGTAAAAACTATTAATGGTCATATAAATATGTCGGAAGAGGAACTGAAAAATCAAATTAGTGATAAGAAGGATGAAATAAGTAAAATTGAAGAAGAAATTACTAAAAGAGAAGCCTCTGTTGAGCCAGAACTAGAAAAAACATATGATGGGAAAATTAAGGAAACAAAAGAAGCTCTAAATGCGGAGGAGCAGAATTTGGAAGAGGCGATCCAAAAAGCAGATGAGTGGGCTACTAAGGCAAAAGAACTGAAATCAGTGGTAAAAGAATTAACAAAAGAGTTAAAAACTTTGAAAAAATCCAAATCAAAGGAATTAAAAAACAAGTTAAAAGATATTGAAAAGGAAAAGAAATCGCGTATAAAAGCTGTAGAGAAGGAAATCAAAAGTTTAGAAAAAAGCCTTGCAAAACTGCAAAAATCTTAGAAATCCTATAATCGATATTATAACTATCCTAATTCTTTGTTTTTATTTTACAATTGCTTCTTATCTGGTGGTGGTATTATCATTCGCAAAATCCTTATTTCTTGATTATAATGAAAGATTATTTGAAAGCAAATACATATATAGAAAATAGGAGTTCTCATTATATCTATTCCTCAAAAATTTAGGTTTTAAAAATTTTGAACGATTTGAAAAATTTAGAAGAAATACGGCAACAAGTACAGAATGGAGGAATTAGCAAAATCCGTGCATCAGAATTGATCATATCCCTCTTCGAGGGGGCACAGAGTCATAAGGCTCGAATTGAATACCTAAGGACATTTCGAAAATACCTTCAAAATGATCTGAAAACTTTTAAATTATTGGAGAACGTACTCATATCGGATCAAAATCCTCGAATTAGGGCGGAGGCAGCGGAAATACTAGTTCAAGAATTTCCTGAGCGCAGTATAAAGTCTTTAAAATGGGTAATTAATAAAGAAAAATCACCCATCGTCCTCCAAAAATTGGTCTCTCTTGTTAATAAAAATCTAAACAGTGCGAGTGCCGATTTACAAAAATATATAGATAGAAGGTTAGAATTTTTCGCAGAGCAATTAAAAATTAACGAAAAGGAAGCAAAATTTATTTTAGACGTCGAAAAAATCTTTGCGGATGCTAAAATAGTCTCGGAAATCGATGATAATACATATGAATTTTATAAAGGGCTTCAAAAACTTGGAATTAATGATTCTTGGCTATTGGTGCAAAACAATCAAATAGTAGAATTGAAATTAAATTTTTATAAATGGAGATTTATTAGAAAATATCCCGGACAATTATCTTCCTTAAAAAAATATCGTGATTTGGATTTATTGCTCTCATTATTGGTCCAAATGGGCTTAGAATCGTTTAACAACACTTATTTACCCTCTTCTATCGAGAATTTAGAAAATCTTAAAAAATTAGATCTTAGTCAAAATTATTTTAACACAATCCCTATATCTCTCGGAAGACTGAAAAAATTAGAATACCTTGATTTAAGTTATAATAATTTGGAAGCAATCCCTAATTTTTTATCTAATCTGGAAATTTTACAACATTTGGATATAAGATTTAACAATATCGAAACAATACCTGAATTTTTAAAAGATATGACCTCATTGCGCTCCCTTAGGATTATCGGAAATAAGATCAGAAATCTGCCAGAGTTTTTAGAACCCATTATTCTCAAATGAACAATCCAGATTGAATGCGATATTTCCTTATTTGTTCTTTACAGATAATTACAAATTGAGATATAAACCAATTCATTTACAAAAGCGCGAATGATCTTGATCATATTTTAATTAGATAATTATTTAAACTGAAAGAATCAAGATCTATAACAAATTAAATATTACCAAAGAAGGTGGAATTTTTGTCAGAAGAGAAAAAAAAGATTAATGGTGGAGATGTTTTAATCAAAGCTTTGCTAAATGAAGGGGTGGAATATCTGTTTGGCATTCCTGGTGGGCAATTCCTAAATATGTATGATGCTATCTATAAATGGGGTGAAGAAAAAGGGATTCAAACGGTATTATTCCGCCACGAGCAAGCTGCAGCACACGCAGCCGATGCATATGCAAGGGTGACGAACAAGCCCGGAGTATGCTTTGGAACAGTTGGACCCGGAGCGCTTCATTTAGTACCGGGAATTGGAACTGCTTGGAGCGATAACATCCCTCTTCTCGCTATAGTACCACAAGTCAATAGTCAATTCGATGACACTTTTACCCTCCAAGGTAACCTCGACCAAATAACAATGTTCAAACCGATTACGAAATTTCAAAGGTCTATTAGGGATTTGAATAAGATCCCCGATGCAATTGAAAAATGTTTTCGACAGGCAACTGGAGGAAGACCTCGTCCAGTTCTTTTAGAAATCTATGAGGATGCATTTTTAGAGGAAATCTATGAAGATGAACTTAAGATCCCGCCACCAGAAAAATATCGAGCACAGATCAAGCCGGGAATTGATCCAAATTCTCTTTCTCGAGCATTGGATATGCTATTAACCGCTGAAAAACCCGTGATCATTTCAGGTGGAGGGGTTATGATGGCAGAAGCATGGGAGGAGTTACGAAAGTTCGCGGAATACTTAAAAATTCCGGTAATGACTACACATAGGGGTGTCGGAACGATATCAATCGATTCAGAATGCTTTATCGGTTCCACAATTACTGTAAGCTCTGCTCTTCACGCCGCGAGTAATTCAGATGTGATTCTCGCATTAGGATGTAAATTTTCATATTGTTTAGGTCATGGAGAGGAGCCTTTCTGGAATGATGAACAAAAGTTAATTCAAGTTGATATCGATCCAGCAATAATTGGTCGTGCTAAACCAATTGAACTTGGGATTGTAGCAGATTGTAAAGTCTTTTTAAAGCAAATCTTAGATGCTGCTCAAACGAAAGAGCGAATTCAGTCAAGAGAATGGTTGGATTCTTTACAAGATTTGCATGAGAAGTATAAGAAATCTATAATGAGAAAAGCAACCAAAGATAAGGTGCCAATTCTTCCGCAGAGATTAATTAAAGAGATGTATGAATTCATGGACGAGGATGCGATTTTAATAATGGATGGTGGCGATATCGCGTGCTTCGGGTTAGAGCAAGTGAATCTTTATAAACCTCGAAAGCCACTATCACTCGTTCAAGCGATTGGGATGGGACATTTAGGAACCGCGGTCCCTTACTGCATTGGGGCTAAACTCGGACAACCTAATAAACAAGTCATTGCCTTAGCTGGAGATGGGAGTTTTATGATTAATGTGCAAGACTTAGAGACTGCGTCCCGATTGCATCTCGAAAACCTAATCATCGTAGTTGCAAACAATAATGCGTGGGGGATGATAAAAAGCGGTCAAAAATTATTCAAAGGAAAGCGATATATTGATGTGGACCTTCCCGAATTCGATTATGCAAAATGTGCTGAGGGTTTTGGTTGTTATGGAGAGGTTGTCAGTGAACCGTCTGAAATCAAGCCCGCACTGCAACGGGCGAAAAACTCTGGGAGGCCCGCAGTTCTTGACGTGAAAATAAGCTTTGAAATACCTGATGCGACCAAATTGATGGGCTCTATGGGGATTCTATAGCTGTTTATTAATTTTTTTATATCTTTAATTACTTTTTCTTTCTTAAAATCTCTTATTTTTTGTTTAATTTCGGAATTAATAATAAAATTTATAGTGTGCCTTGAAAATTTGATAGTATAGGTTAATCTATTATCCCTCTTCAAATCATAATGAAAACTACTCATACTATCTTTTTTCAAGATTCTTGTGATATGATAGATATCAAGACGAATTCAATTGATTTAGTTATAACTTCACCTCCCTACCCAATGATTGAAATGTGGGATGTTCTATTTTCCTCTCAACATGATAATATTGGGTTAGCTTTAAAAAACGAAAACGGCAAACTTGCGTATGATCTAATGCACGAGAATCTAAATGAAGTCTGGAAAGAATGTGTGCGTGTCGTGAAAGAAAGCGGAGTAATCTGCATTAATATTGGAGATGCAACGCGAAAAATAGGCAAAACCTTTCAGCTGTTCCCTAATCATGTAAAAGTCTCGCAATTTTTTCAAGATAACGGATGTATTCCACTTCCTATGATTTTATGGAGAAAACCCACCAATAGTCCCACAAAATTTATGGGATCGGGAATGCTTCCCACAAACGCGTATGTAACCCTTGAGCATGAATATATCCTTATATTTCGAAAAGGAAAAACAAATAGGATGTTCGAACCGAAATCAGACACACGATATAATAGCGCTTATTTTTGGGAAGAACGTAATAAATGGTTTTCAGATATGTGGGAAGATATGAGGGGTGTTTCCCAAACTTTACAAAATAATGGTGATTTAAGGGAGCGTTCCGCAGCTTTTCCCATCGAATTGCCTTACCGGTTGATAAATATGTTTTCTGTCTATGGGGATACGGTCTTAGACCCATTCTGGGGTACGGGAACCACCACATTAGCATCAATGATCTTAGCAAGGAACTCTATAGGATTTGAATTTGATTCTGAATTTATAAGTATCTTTGAAGGAAACATAAAAACGATTAAGATTATAAATGAGACTATTAACAAGAAGAGAATAGAAGCGCATATTGATTTCGTTGAAAAGTATTCTAAGCGTAGCAAAGTCAAATATATCTCAACTAATTACGGTTTTCCCGTGATTACATCCCAAGAGCAGAATATTTTATTCTATTCAATACAAGATAAAATAAAAGATGAGCATACCTATAGTTTGATTCATAAACCATATGAAATGGAAGATCTGGAATAGCTACTCAAGATTATTACTCGCTTCAATAAGAATAGATGTTACCTTTGCGAGAGAGCGTTTAATAAGGATAAGGCTTTTTCGTATATTCCCACTTTTCAATCATGCTTGAGAAATTAAAGAATATTTTTATATAGATTAATTGTATATAAAGCATAGGAAAGGTGAAAAAAATGCAAGAAAGCTCAGATGCACCGATGAGAGAAGATAGGAATAAAAAACCGTTTGTAAGTACGCGCCACCGAGACGCCGAACCAGATACCTATGATCCAAATATCCCACGATTGGGTCGAAGAGAAAGTGAACCTCATTCAGCAGAAATTACGTATATTTACGACGTGTTAACCACTAATTTTCCGGACGATCGGACTATGTGGGACCTCCATCACTATTTTAAAAAGAATGGCTTAAAAATTGATATCCAATTCGATATCTCCTTCTTTAAAGGATTAAAAATTCCCTATGATTTACCTTCTTATCAAGCTAAAGATTTTGATAATAGAGTACCATCGATGGCAATTAATATCCTTTCCCCCAGTACATGGCGTTCCGACCTTGCAGAAAAGTTGGATTACTGTCGCCTTCTAGAAATTCCCCTTTATATTGTATTTAATTCCTATCACGTTGCTACTAATATATATAAACCTCCCTTTGCCAGAGCTTATCTCTTACAAGATAATGGAGATTATAAGATAAAAGAACTGCGGAAAGTAAGCATAAACGTCTCTGGAGAATTCGTCTCGGATGCGCTAATCGATGTGAGCGGGATAGTACCTTTTCGAATCGGAATAAAGAAACGGGAGCGAAAATTTCAGAATGATAAACCTCTCTATCGGCTTGTATTAGCAAAACCCGATAAGGATGAATTATTTTTAACAGAAAATGAAATCAATAAACGGACGATTGATGACCAAGCAAAAACGATTGATGACCAAGCAAAAACGATTGAAAAACTTAGGGAAGAAATTCTCAACTTAAAAGAAAAGCTAGATAATAAGATGAGCAGTAATTAGTAATTACTAAATGAGCAATAAAAAATATAATAAGAAGTATAAATAGATTGAGTTTTTCTCTAGTTAGGGTGATTTCACTATGGATTTTTAGTTTTGTATACCCTATAAGCTCCTTTTTTGATATTTTGATATCTATTTTTCAAACTCAGCAAATTGAATTGTAAGATTTATACCCTATTATAATATCAGAAATTTTGGCTTAAATTGTTGTTCCTTTATTAATGAGAGTAATATAGCAATATATATGATTTTTCACGAAAGGACCGTTTCACGATGATTATTTACATAATCTTTCAAATTCGGTAAAAATGTTTAAAAAATATGAATAAAAATTTGAGTCTTTCTTTGTTTCTCTAATCCGTCCAAAAGTCTTTAGCAAGAGTTCTGCGTTTTTGCCATAGACCATCTTTATCTTTAAATCCAAAGATCCCTTTACCTTGGTCTGCGTCTTTTATTTTCCACATTCCACTAACTGCACCCGTCAAACCCGCTGATAGCGCTTCGAATCCTTGTGCGGTATATAAATCGCACTCTACACCACGATTAATCATAAATTTGAGCTGGCGTAACCCTTGTTGATTTTTTGAGCGAAGAACTTCCAATAATTTATCAACTTCCTCATCTAATTGATCATTTGGGACAACGCGATTCCATAAATTCCAATCTACCGCTTTTTGGGCGTTTTGGAGTGCTCCAATGAAGTTTATTTCTTTTGCTCTTCTTCTTCCGATCAATCGGGACAATCGGGTAGTTCCACCCCATCCTGGTGTTATACCCACATCTACCTCAGGCATCCCCCACTTGGCACGCTCAGTAGCAATAACAAAGTCGCATGCCATCGTTATTTCAAGTCCACCACCCACAGCATAACCATCAACCGCTGCGATTGTAATTTTATCTAATTCTTCTAACTGATTTGCCATACTCTGATAATAACGCACCCTTCGCATTATTTGATTGGCATCTCCCCATTTTATCATTTCTTTGATATCATCGCCTACAGAAAAATTATTTCCCGCACCTTTGATCACCATAAATTTGATTTCTAAATTATCTCGTACATATCTTATTGCTTCTGTTAGTTCTTTTGATAATTGCATGCTTAAAGCATTAAGAGCTTTAGCTCTGCTCAAAGTAATCCACGCAACTTGATCTCTTTCCTCATATAGTAATTGTTCAAATTTCATAAGAATTAATTGCTCCTTTTGATATAAAAATCTTAAATATTTTTACGTCATTCTTGAAAGATTTCCTGGATCGATAAATGTCCAAATATGAACAGAATGTTAGAGTGAGAATATATCACCTTCAGAATATGAATTACCGCTCCTCTGAACCTCTTCAACGGTCTGCTAACGAAAAGAACTCTTTTAATTTTATTTTTTAGAAAGAATATGTAGAATTAATTTCTTAAAAATAATTGGTAGTTTAAAGAATGCTTGAGAATAAATATTAATGAATGGAGTCGGGGGGATTTGTTCCCGAGGAAAGAGATTTTCCTCAGATCGAACCCCCGGCCTCTCGCACTATGGGATTGGGCTATTTCCAATCTTGCCAAGCGAGTGATCTTCCGCTAATCCACGACCCCACTTAGTATTAATATTTTAGAATGATAAACATCTTTTTTAAGGCTAAAGAAATTAGTGTATTATTTCTAAAAAAATTTTGGTTTTCTCTAGGTAGATAAAGCGAAATAACCAAATGTTATTATGTTTAATTCTCGAAAATATAAACTCCTTTTTATCAAAAATAAGATTTAGTTGATTTGGATTTAAGTGGATGGTCAATTTTTACTAATCTACAGATACCAGAAATGAATGAGCGCAAATTAGTCGTGGTCATATCCCTCATCTGAACTAAATCTAATAATTATAAATATCCCGAAATCTCTGAACATACAAATTCTGAATGATAGATTCTCTATATAAAACCTATATATAGGTACATTTTTTTCCATTTTAATCTATTAAAAGTACAAATAAATAATCGGCATAATTTTTAACCAATATGAAAAAACCTTTATTTCGTGCTAATTCTATGCTTATTTTGATAGTCGTGAGCCAATTTATTTTTCCGCTCATCGGAATTAGCATAGCGAATTCTAAGCAATCTAACTTACAAAATCTAGACCTTTCCAATGTTAATTTTAATGAATATGGGATAAAATCGCATGAATCTCTTGTTAGGAATAAGAAATATGATTCTGAGCGTTCTATTTTTGGAAAGCACCTCTATGAATACCTAAATCTTTCGAGTCCAGAAAAATTAACTACGGATGAAAGCGTAGAAGTTATCATTCGTTTCAATAAAAAGATTCCAAAAGAAAAACGAATTGAGATAATTCAGTCTTTATTTGATAAATATCAAATATTTATGAATTATGATATTATCCCTGGTGTATATTGTAAATTAAACAGTTTTGAATTATTAGAAATTGAAAACTCAATATTTAATCATGGGGACATCGAAAAAATACATAAGATAAAAACAGTATCTCAACCAGTTATTATTGATGATCAAATTGAATCTTCGGCACTAAATGAGGACTTTTATCCAAACTGGTGGATTTCAGCTATTGGCGCAGATAATCTCGAATACGATGGTACGGGAGTAAATGTGACGGTAATAGACTCGGGGATTTATGATCATCCTGATTTAGACGTTATTCTTCGGGAAGATTTAGTTAGATATGGTGGCGGTTCTGGTGATCTTAATGGCCATGGCACTCATGTAGCGGGAATTATTGCAAGTAGTGGAGCCAGCTCTGGTGGGTTGTACCGCGGTGTGGCACCTGGAGTAAATTTGATAGACGCTCAAGGAGGAAATGTTTCTGGAGGTCTTTTAAACGTTGATATAATAGATGCAATTGAATGGGCTGTTCAAACCGCAAAATCGGGAATTATTTCAATGAGTTTCGGAGCTTCTTTATTCGATGCAGACCCGAATATTTGGGATGCGATTACCAACGCAAAAGATACATATGGTACAATCTTTGTTTCTTCTGCGGGCAATTCTGGACCCGATTATTATACTGCCGGAACTCCTGCAAGCCATCCCGATGTGATTAGCGTTGGTGCGTCTGATAAGGATAATAATTTGGCATCTTTTAGTAGTTGGGGTCCTTCACTTTCATACTTAGGATTTCCAGATGTTGTGGCTCCTGGAGTGAATATCATCTCTACATCGGCTTTAGATTCTGTAATAGAGAAAGAAAAGAAATATATCGGTGACTTTTTCGATTTTGCGGGAGATGCGGATTATATCCCTTTAAGCGGGACTAGTATGTCTTGCCCAGTTGTATCTGGAGCAATTGCGATATTAAAAGAAGCATTTCCATCACTTACCGCAGAAACTGCTCGAATAGCTCTTATGGAAGGCGCCTCTCCTCTCTCTGATTTAGAGGATAATGAATTTTTAAAAGCGGGTGCGGGATTAATCAATGTTTCAGCCTCTCTTGACTTTTTAGAGGAAATTAACTCAACATATTCAAACGTGAATAACATCACCAGATTCTTCCCAGACCTTTTGCCAATAAAGCCATTCGATCTGCTTAATTTTCCGGGAGACTCACAGTCGCTCAATCTCTCCATTATTTCTGGTATGGCCAATACTATTAATATTGAATACCCAAATATTGATGGGATTAGTCTTTTATTAGATAATGATAACTTTGTTTTCGGTAATGGTGACATTGGTTATTCAACCATAAATATCGCTATTGATACTGATGCCATCCCAAGTATTTATGAGTTTCAATTGAATCTTACGATTGATGGGGAAGTTAGGGATACTGCTAATATTTCTATTGATGTGAAATTACCTGAAAAAAGAATTTTAATGGAGTCGTACCATGGTCTAAACGATTGGCTAGAAGATCAATTTTCATTTGTTCAAATTGGATTTTATGATGCACTGAAAGATTTAGCCGAGTTGAATATCTCTGCGGACTATTTAATGGAATATTGGCAACCATATTACAATAAAGACACAGATAACTATATCTTAACTGAAGAAAGATTAGCTCAATATGATTTAGTTGTGCTTCAAGCACCGATCCTTCCCTATAACCCAAAAGAAATCAGTAATTTAGTCAATTATTTTAATTCTGGTGGAAATATCTTATATTTGGGAACGAGATATCAGGAAGTGTGTTCCGAAAATATCAACGCTCTCTTTTCTGCTCTGGATATCGGTTCACAAATCGAAGAAGAGAATATTCTTTTGGATCAATGGGTAGGATTAGGTTCAAGCATATATTCAATACCAGCCACTCCATTATCTCATGAACTAATGCAGGGTGTTGATAGATTTCTTTGGCTTTACGGTCATTCCTTTAATATATCCGGTAATGCTGAATCAATCGCGACCATTAATAGTCAGAATGTAGGATTTGCATATAACGGGTCTTTGGAGGGTAAGGGAAATATCGTTGGATTTGGGGATCTACATTGGCTTTATTATGACTATTCGATTGAGACGAGTGATTATTATCAGAACCACAGAACTTTACTTTCGAATCTCATGGATTACTATTTTGATGAGCAAAATGTTTCTTTAAACATACGTTTAAATACGACCAGAACCCAAAGCGGCGAGTTTGGCATCGCTATCTACAGTAAGAATTTAACTTCAAATCACCCCATCGATAATTCTACATTAGATGGAAATCTTGCAGCTTATATTACAGATGGAAATACTTATGAGCCTATTATTCTAAATTATCCAAATGATGGAATTGCCATAAATGAAAGTGTTACTATTCCTTTCAGTGCAGATTCTAACCCACTTACACTCATCGTGAATTTTACAGTGCATTCGGTCGTGTATAACCAATCTAGTAAAATTTTATATTATGATTCCAACCAAATACCTTCAATCCAAACTTTAAGTACAAATCCTGATGATATAAATAAAGGAGGGTCCATACAACTTCGAGCAGATTTGGATGCTAATGATTATGATATAATTAATTCATATATTTCACTATTTTCTTTTAGTTTTTATAATCAAGAAAAAACGATCAATGATACATTAGTCTTAGATCATGAGAAAATTGATCCGTTTGGAAGATATGATGAGACGTTAACTATACCGTCCAATCCCCCTGGCTATGGAATTTTTTACATTTTACCGTTCGAAGGAAATTATTTTGCATCAAATTCACCTCGCCAATTCTTTCAAATAAATAATTATAAACCAATAATCGATGAAGATAATTCATATTTTACTATTGGGACTTCTGCAAGAAAAAGTTTTTCGGATACAAGCGATGAGAATTTTATATATCCTCAAACTGGCACGCAAGGAGATACCATAACTTTTGAAATTGATGCGGATGACACTGGTACCTCATTTAAGGATTTAGATACTAATCTCACTGTATCAGTAAACTTTTTTATGGCAGCATTATCAAAGCCCATTGGTGGCTCCCAATCCATAAGCTTAATGGTTCCTTCCACCTACTATGTCTCAACAATGGATTTTGAATCCGGATTACATAGAGGTACTTTGAAAATACCGAATACTTTACCCTACAGTTCGATAAAAGGGAGTGAAGATGTTTCTACTGCGGCATCATCGCAACAAAATGATTACATTGGAATCTTATATGTAAATGTTATTGACAGTGAAGGAGCATCCATCGAAGATCCGTTCATTATAATCCTTTTTATCAATCCGGCTATAGATTGGGTGTTAATTATAACAATAATCGCAATTGTTATTGGTATTATCGCTTTGGCTGCAGTTTTATATAGGAGGAGGAGAAAAAAGATCCAGCCGGAGGAATCTGGTCGTGATTATTATCAAGAATATGAGCCCACCTTAGATGGTGAAGACTCGCAATATAGTTCATATGAATCCTCCAGTCCAATAGAGCTAGGAGAAATTTTTTATTGTCCATACTGTGGCACAAAAATCGGGAGTCCAAAAGAATTCTGTCCAAACTGCGGAAAAGAGCTAAGTTTTGAATAAATAATTATTTTCTTTTTTATTTTTATATTATTTCTGATTGTAAAACAAGAGATAAAGATTAAGAAACCAATAAAAATAGGAATATATTGATTTTATTTGTCCAACGTTAATTTTTGGGACACTATAGCACCATACCCAAATCCAGGTTGACATCCCCCCACATAACAAGTTATTTCTCCCGGTTCGAAAACCGACTGCCCTTCCATATTTATCGATTTTAGTGCTGATGTGTTTAGTGTAAAATTGACTGTTTTAATTTGGTCTTTTTCAATTAAAATTCGTTTGAAGGCTTTTAATTCATGCTTGGGAACTCTATAATCCAAATCATTTCTTCCAATGTACACCTGAACGACCTCTCCTCCCGAGTAAGGACCAAGATTTTCTATATCAACGGTTATTACGATATTATCATCCTCTTTGATTTGTTTAGGGGAGATTTGTAGGTTTTTATATTCAAATCCAGAATAGCTTAGACCATATCCAAACGGATATATGATGTCTCCCTCAAAATAGCGGTATGTCCTTCCCTCCATATTATAATCTTCATAATCAGGTAATTGGTCAACTGATTTATAAAAGGTAATTGGTAGCCTCCCCGCGGGGTTATATTCTCCGAAAATAATATCCGCAATAGCGTTTCCCCCTTCACATCCCGCATACCATGTGTGAATAATCGCTGGGACTTTGTCTTTGGCATACCCAATATCAAGAGCACTCCCGCTGGTAAGAATTAATATAAAAGGTTTATCTATTTCGCTCAATTCTTTAATGAGCTCTTCTTGGACCTCTGGTAATTTTAGATTCTCTCGATCTCCACATAAAGGCCCTAACACATATCCCTCTTCACCTTCAATCTCTCCCGTCAGTCCGAATACGCCAATGATAACATCTGATTCTTTCGCGATTCGAATTGCGTGTTCTTTATCCTCTGAAGACCCCTCTAATTCGCATCCTTTAGCATATTTTATTTCTATTTGAGACGCTGCTTTTTCTTGTATTCCTTGAAGGATTGTCACTATTTTTGGAGGATTTGGATAATAATGAGGATAGTACATCGCTTTTGGGTTATCAGCATTTGGACCAATTAAGGCAATTGAACCAATCTCTAGATCTAAGGGGAGTAGTGTAGAGTCGTTTTTCAATAAAACAATCGTCTCGTGGGCCGTATGATATGATAATTGACGATGCTTTTCTGAATTGATTACGTCATAAGATATATTGGTATATGGGACTATCTCTGGGGGATCAAACATTCCTAACTTAAATCGTGCCGTAAATGCTCTTCTTAATGCTCTATCGATATCATCCTCGGTGATAATACCTTTGTCCAAGGCTTTTTTGACCGATCTCCGATATCTTTTTACTTTTGCTACAGTTGCCAGATTAAAGGGGTTTAAAACATCACAACCAGCTTTTAAAGCCATAGCTGCTGCTTCGGCATAATCCTCCGCCACTTTATGATATTTGTGGATGTCTCTTATAGCCCCACCATCAGAAATGACGTATCCTTCAAACCCCAGCTCATCTCGTAATATCTCCTGAAGCAAAAATTTACTCGCAGAAGCAGGTTCTCCATTAACTCGATTATAAGCACTCATAATTCCCTCTGTTTTTCCCTCGTGGATACATGCTTTAAATGTAGGTAAATATGTTTCATAAAGATCTTTTTTAGACACTGGGACGTCAATCTCGTGTCTGCGATTTTCTGGGCCAGAATGGACTACAAAATGCTTAGCTTCCGCAGAAATTTTTAAATATTTAGGATCATATCCTTGTAACCCTTTACAGAATGCAATACCCATTCTGGAGGTTAAATAGGGATCTTCCCCAAAAGTTTCTTGCCCTCTACCCCATCTGGGGTCTCGAACAATATTGATATTAGGAGTCGAATACGTTAATCCGGTCCAACGTTGCTGCTCGCCTTTTTTGAGATAATGATGATGTCGAGCTCGAGCCTCTTCTGCGATGACGCTCGCTACGCTTTCTATAAGTTCATCATTAAAGGTCGCTGCCATTGCAATAACCTGCGGAAATATGGTTGATTCTTCAACAAATGCAACCCCTTGTAACCCCTCATCTCGCCAATCATAATGCGGAATATTTAGTCGCTCGATTTCTGTGGACATATTAAAGATTTGCGATATCTTCTCATCAATAGTAAATCGGGAAATTAGATCCTCAACCCGTTCATCAAATGGAAGCAAATGATTTAAAAATGTGTCAGATCGATTTTCTTTATTATTGTTTTGAATATAAAATCACCAAAACGATTTTTCATATTGAGTAATGTCTGTGATATATCTATTAAGAGTTAAAATCTACACTCCTTTTTTAATACTTATTCTAAAAATGTTTTCTTGATAATAGGTCAAATTATACTGTAGGAATTATAGAAACAATAAGATAACCTTTTTATATAACTTAAACAAATTTTATACTCTATGACTGCAACTGAAAAAACTATTGGTCAGAGGTCTAAAAAATATTTCATCTATATGATGATCATTTTAGCGCTTGTCCAAATAATGGATGCATACACGACCAGCTACACTGCAGCGTTTCCTTCAAAAGTAATAAAAGAATTCTTGGTTGATCCGTTTGGGATGGACCCAACTATAGCCCAAGCAACGATGCAAATAGTGATCGCCATAGCCACCTTAGGAATTTATTTCGTATTTTTCAATCAATACTTCTCTGATAAATTTGGTAGAAAAAAAATGCTATTTATTACTACTTTGG
>SHMW01000068.1 GCA_008080735.1 Promethearchaeota archaeon | reverse complement strand
CGCACAACTACTCAATACTACTATTTTCTACGGTATAGTTCTACAAAATATTAAATTTAAATTAAATTTATAAATATAAATTATTTAATGTATTTTTAGAGAGAGATTTAAAGCATATTAACTGGTCGTTTCATAAGATGGTAAAGGGAATTGGTCTCATTTCATGGGATGTGGTTGAAGGTGGGAGGATTAAGATGAAGTACCCCGAGGATTTGGACATCCCCCCCAATATAGTACAACAATTACAAATCTCCCATAATTTTACCGAATCATACATCATAACCGAAGAGGAAAATTGGAATTCAATCTCATTCTATAATGAAGATAAGGAACTCATCATTGTCTTAGTATTGGAAAAATATGATGATGGGCAAGATTACAAAAGTGTTCTAAGTGAATTCAATAAAGCAGTTGAGAAAGAAACTCTTAGTTTACTTTCAGAGACTTCAGACATAGAAGGCGATGTTAAAGAGCGTGAAGAATCTGCTGATGTTCAAGGAGAGCAACTAAAAGGGGAATTAAAACGAATATATGATTTTAGTTTGAATGTATTCAGGACAAGAGATGAGGTAATATCTAAACTTAGTAATGAAGTTGCCCATCTTCGAACAATGGAATATGATTATCAGAAAAAGTTTGAAAAAATCACCAGATCTAATAATCTCACTGTGAAAAGTAAAATCCAGTTTCTCCTTGTTATTAATGATTATCTGACATTTGAAGATCTTCAAGAAAAAATTGATACTTCTAAATATTGGCTCTCGAAAGTGCTGGATTCTCTACAAGAGGAAAGAATTATCGGATATAATGCAGAAAAAGAAAGTTATTTTCTCAATTTTTGAAAGCTGCCAGTATTATTCTCGCATTACTCAAATAAGTCGCGAATTTTTCCTTGTTTTTTTGACCTCCTTTTGATAAATAACTAATAAATTTAAAGAATTTAAATAACCATGAATTTTTGTCAAATATGGAGAAGCGAATAATTATTGATGTGTATGGTCGTGTGCAAGGGGTCTTTTTTCGAGCATCAACGCGAAAAAGAGCACGAAGATGGAATTTAACTGGCTATGTGAAAAATATGCCTGATGGAAGCGTACATATTGAGGCAGAAGGTACCGAGGAGAGTTTAGAAAAATTATTAGAGTTTGCTAAAGATGGTCCTAGGTTAGCGCGGGTAGATAGGAGCAATCGTGAATTCCAAGAAGCTACCGGAGAGTTCAATAGTTTTAGAATAAGACGTTAATTATCTAATTTTAAGTACGAACACATTATTTTCTTTCCTTTCTTCACCTATCGCAATTTTCTAATGTGATATTGACTTATACAACTTACATATAATAAAGTATTAAGTTATAATCGTTTTTATCAAATATAACAAATTTTATGGTTCAAAAATAATGACAAAAGTAGTGATTCTTGGCGGATGTGGAGTTGTGGGAAGGGTAGTAGTGGATATTTTAAACAAATCACCCGATTTTTCTAAGGTATTTATTGGAGATATTAATTCTGATAAAGGAAATAAAATGGCTTCAGAAATGGGAGAGAAAGTACAATTTTTACGAGTGGATGCGAATGATGAGTCTTCAATCAAAAACGTGATTGAGGGGATGGATTTAGTAGTTAATTGTATCGGTCCTTTCTATAAATATGAAAAACCTATTCTTTCGGAAGTTATCGACGCAAAGATCAATTATGTGGATGTGTGCGATGATACTGGTGCTACCTATGATGCATTAGAACTTGATGAAGCCGCAAAAGAGGCAGGTATTACAGCTTTATTGGGTATGGGGTCATCTCCTGGAATTACCAACGTGTTAGCCGCATTTGCCGCAAATTATCTGCTCGATGAGTGCGAATCTATTGACATGTATCATATCCATGGTGGTGAACCCGATGAGGGCCCTGCGGTCATTGGACATCGATTCTATTGCATGTCAAATCCAATTCCGATGTATTTAAACGGGGAAGCGAGACAGATACAACCCGAAAACAGCGAAAAATATGAGGAAGATATAGAATTTGTCAATCTCCCAGGAAAATATCATGTATACCCCTATCCTCACCCCGAGCCGATTACTCTACCAAAATACATAAAAGGAGTTAAGCGTGTGACAAATAAGGGTTCAGTTTTACCAGAACGATATTATGAATTAACTCGGAAAATTCATGCGGCGGGGTTAGATAGCAAAGATCCAATTCAAGTTCGAGATATAGAGGGAAAATCATGTGAAGTTCGACCCTATGACTTTGCTATAACCTATTTAATTGATCAACGTGAAAAACTATTAAAAGAGGAAAATATCACTGGTGCAAGAGGATCGGTAAAGATCGTGGTCAAGGGTAAAAAGAAGCGGACGGGGGAGGATCGTACTTATATATTTTCCTTAGTTTCCGAAGGTGCGGCTAAGGGACAAGGACTTGGAGAGGGAACCGGGATGCCGGCTGCGTTCGGGGCAATTCTAATTCAACGTGGAAAAATCGATATGGAAGGGGTTATCCCTCCCGAGGCGTGCGTAAATGCGATGGATATCATACAACTTATGCAAGAATTATATCAGTTTGATGAGAAAGATGAAGAAAAACAATCTCCAATCATCTTTCAATCCATAGATGAAGAAGGAAATCAAAAAACACTCCAGCTTTCAGATTTATTGTAATCCATCTTTTTTCTTTTTAACTCTATCCATTTTATAACATCCTTGCGTGTAAAGCAAAATTCCAATATAATTCTTTATAATAGATTTTTCCATCATAATATCTCCATATTACTTGTTTTCTTTAGATGTGATCTTTTTTTAGAAATTATGTCGTTATTCTCTGAAAAAAACCTATCTCAAAACACCTATTTTAAGATTCTGAACTCCATACAAAGTCTTGACATTAAGTATAAAGCACCGCTGATTTTACGCATTTATGGTACATTGAATAAGCTTGATTTACATACAGAAAACCGATACATTCTGTGTAACTTTTTAGATCAATATGGGGACCTTATCGGGTTTGACCGAAATATTTATGTGGAGAATAACTCAAAATCATTAAATCAATTATTTCTCATAGCATATCGAAAGGCAAAAGAAGCAAAATTGTTAAATGAATTATACCGAGAATATCTTGATTCCTTTAAGGCCATCTGTAAAAAAAAAGATATGGAGAAAAGCATTGACTAAAAAATTGATAGAGTAATGGTTAAATAAACGTGAGATCTTGAAAATCCTCCATCTCACCGGGACTTTTTGCGACTCCCAACTCTCTAATCTCCTTATTCAACTTAGATACTGCGTTTGCCACAACATCTTCCGTTTTTATCCCAGTACAGACGATTTTTCCAGTCGAAAACAGCAAGAATACTGATTTCGGATCTTGCATTCTGTAGATCAACCCTGGAAATACCTCAGGTTCGTACATTGCATATTCCATTACCACCGCTGCTAAATTGAGATCTATATGAGTATGTAAATCCCCACTCGCAACGATGTTTTGAATTATTATCTGGGGGTTCTTAATTGGAATCCCCACTTTGGTTATATTTTTTACAATTTTTTCGACGACTGTATCTGCTTGAGATGCTTTACGTAATCCCGTGACTACCATCTTTCCCGTAGAAAAAATTAATGCGGTTCCTCGAGGTTTTTCAACTCTCATTACTAAACCAGGAAATCTTTCGGGATTGTATTCTGATTGGGGATATTTTGCGGCGATCTTGGTGAGATCTATTTTTTCTTGGATCTCCATTGTCACGGTCGCTACTACGTTCTCAATTTTATAGTCTAAATCCTCTTCGTTGTTTTTTTCCTCTTGATTATCTTTAGAAGCTTGTTCCTCCTTCAACATAAAAACCTTTACCTTAATAATATAATTATAAGCGTTCTCATTATTCTCCTTGGTTAAACCACCTAATATAAAGTTTAATGAGAATTGCGTTTAAATAATAATATTAAAGATTTCCTTCCTTTTTAAATACTTTTAAAAACAATTTGACGAATATGACTAAAAGAAGATTTAATGATGATAAAAAATAGTATGTGGAAAATTGATTAATTAAGAGATTTTATCGAGAATCGTTTTTATGAGATCCTTAAATGCCTCCTCCACGTTAAGACCTGTTTTAGCAGAGGTGATTATAAAATCCATGTTATTTTTCTCCGCAAAAGATTTTCCCTCCTCCTCTTCAACTTCGATTTTATTCTTTAGATCTGCCTTATTTCCAATTAATAAGAGGGGTTGTTGCCCCCGAGCTTCTTTAAAACTGTCTACCCAATCATCTAGTTTATCAAATGTTTTTCTATTTGTCATATCATAAATCACTAAAGCGCCATTAGCACCTTCCAAATAAAGTTTCCGCAGAGACCGAAAGCTTTCTTGACCACCTAAATCCCAAATTTGTGCAGAAACTTCTCCATATCCCCCGATCGTTAAATCCTTTTTTAAAAGATTCACTCCCAAGGTAGATTTATACGAATCTCTAAAGGTGTTTTGTACAAAACGGTACACGAGTGAGGTCTTTCCCACTGCAGCTTCCCCGAGAAGGCAGATTTTCACGATGTAATTTGGTTCTGACATAATTTAATTCATCCAATTAATGATAATTATTGTTTTAATACTTTTTCATACATATTAGATATTCTTATTTGATATATAGAACTTACTAAACCTAATTTCTCCATTTTTGCTAATTCTCTAGTCCTTCTGGAATACTATCATAAATTCACAGTAATCTTTACCTGTTTCTAGACTACAACTGGTTTCTTGAGCAAAACAATGGATATCAATCATATTTTCTACAATTCCAGCTAAGAGTCCCGCTTCAAATGAACAAAAACTCCCACTTGACTTAATTCCCTTATTTATCAAATGTTTTATAGAGGAGTGGTTTTTTAAGCGTAATTGAATATTATCCTCCGAACTACTAATGATCTCCACATCTCCAATATTAAATTCTGATATAATTTTTATCAATGTATCGGGGATCTTTTCTGGTTCTTCTACTTCCTTTGCTTTTATCATACTCCCCAACTCATGCCCTAAGTAATAGAAGATTGCTTCAAGCTGGTGCCCTAGTGCGAGGAGTGAGCCTACTTTCAAATCTCCAATAGGTTTTCCTTCCCTTAGATGCCGTTTCATTTGCGTCAGTATTTTGGACATTAAATTTCGATCCATAATTCTCTCCTTTAATACTTGGTTATTTTAATTTTTATATTTTGATATTTGTTATTGATTCAATTTTAAATTTCAATTTCTTTATATGGTGGTTAGATGAGACTTGCGGCACTTTCAATGAAAGCTTGAAGTATTGCGTCAATAATGTCTTCTTCTTGAATATTTACCATCAATTTTTTTCCTCCTATAACTAATGTCGGTACCGAGGTAATTTTATATTCCTTTAAGATTCCTCTATTTTCTGCAATATCAATATTGATTTTTTCTATCTTTAACTTTTTCCCGAACATTGAAATATTTATTCGTTTTAGTTTTTCTTCCACAGGTTTACACGGCATGCAATGGTTTGACGAAAAAAACAAGATTTTCGGGTAATCTTGTTCGAATTCTATGATCTTTCCCCTGGTTTTATAGTTATTATTCGTTTTTATATTTAGTATATAGTTCTTTTATAATTGCTTGAAATCCTTTATAAACACCGGTCCCCGTCTTGGCAGATGTTTTGTAATAATTTAAAAAACCTCGTTCTTCAACTAATTCTTCAACCTTTTTATCATTTAGCTCATCCTCGTCGACTAAATCAAGTTTATTCCCAAAAAGCACAATGGGAATGTCTCCGCAGTATTTTTTAATATCTTTATGCCAATTGGGAATATGCTCAAAACTTTCATCGTCAGTGTGGCTGAATACTATTATTGCTGCCTTACTACCTTTATAGAAGGTGGGCCTCATAAAATTCCACTCATCTTGTCCAGCGATGTCCCAAAAGAAAAGTTTACAATTCTCCCCATCAATTTCTTCATCATACTTACTAAATTGCGCGCCAAGTGTTTTGATATAGTCTTTTTGAAAAGAACCTTGGGTGTATTTTTTGATCAGCGATGTTTTCCCCACAGCACCGTCGCCGATGACCGTTATTTTGAAAACAAAGCCTTTTTTATCGTCATTTTTGCTCATTAAATCACGCTGCGAATTAATTATTTTGTTATTACGATAATATTTATTCGAACTATAAGAAAAATATCTTTTTTCTTATTTTTATTTGTTTTTAATTTATTATATATAGTAATTTTAAAACAAATGAAAAGCTTTAAATCTTTAGCTAAGATAAATTATATGGAAAAATTAAATCTTTAAAAATCCATCGTGAAGGAATATGGAAGAATTAGACAGAATTGAACAGATTTTGGATCTATATGCGAAACACGAAAAGATGTTCGCTTTCGCGGAATCGTGTACAGGGGGGTATATCTGCCATATGATTACGAACATCTCGGGTTCCTCAAAGGTATTTGAGCGAGGGATAGTTTGCTATAGTAATGAAGCTAAGATGGAACTTTTAGGGGTTGAAAAGCAAGTGCTTGTGGATTTTGGGGCAGTTTCGGATCTTGTAGCTCAACAATTATGCGAAGGTATACGGAACCAAGCAAAGGTGGATGTTGGCATCGGCATTACGGGGATTGCAGGTCCTACTGGCGGCACACCAGAAAAGCCCGTAGGCCTAGTCTATATTGGATTTTCCTCTGAGAAAGGCACAGAGGTGATAGAACTTTTAATCGAGAAAAACCGAATTGGATTTAAAGTAGAAGTACTAAACCAAGTTTTAGTGTTATTAGAAGAATATATCGGTCTATAATACTCACTAAAATCTAAATTATTTTTAGACACATCATTAAGCTAAAAAGGAACTAAACCAATCTGAATACAAATTACCTATTTCGAAAGCTAGAGGTTTTAGCAACAAACTTTACAGATAAATATCAAATTTTTATCCTTCCATAGGTTAATTACTTTTCCGAGTCCTAGAGGAGAATTTACTTTAAATAAATCTATGAAGCTAATCTCATCTCCACAGAATGGGCAATTCCGAGTTTCAAGTTTTGAATAATTTATTCCGATTTTATCCAACACCTTTATAAACCCCTCTGGGTCGTTCTCTATGAAATCCTCCCAGATACGCGCAATTTCGTGCTTCTCTTCTCTTAGACTTTGAGGGGTGAGATTTAATTTGACTATCTGCCTTTTCATATTCGGCCTGTATCTTAATTTTACTTCAGAACACTTTTCATATTCCAACATTTTTCAAATACCTCTTTTAGGGTTTAGAAGAAAAGTACGATGCGAAATTAATAAAGAAAAAAACCATAGCGATTAATTTTCGCGAGAAATTTTCTCCTTTGTACTAAAAAACAATTTGAAAGAATTTATAGACACAGAGGTATTTGGTTTAGTGAAATTGTGAATGCTTGTTATGAATCATTTTCGAAATAATTGGTAATTAATCTTAAAGATCGCAAATCGGCTACCTAAGAAGTTTTAAATAGATTAAGCTCAAAATAGTATTATTGAAATCTATAAGTATATAAAATGAAAAAACAAAATCTATTGTTATTAGGAATGTTGGTAACACTATGTTTATCGATGCTAACTGGTATTGCGGTCAAGGGAGAGATCAGCACGCTTCAGAGCTATAAGGCAACCATTATACCTACGATTGATGGTACATTCACAGAAACCGAATGGGCTGATGCATACCATACAAGTTTTTACCATGAACCAAATCCTATGAGTAATCATCCCAATGATACAGTTCACATTTATATTAAGCATACGGAAAATAAGTTATTTCTCTTATTTGATGATTTGCCCGACAACACTTCAGACCAATTTGACGATGTACATATCTATTATGACTGTAATTTTGATGGACAACGGGATGATAATATATCTATGAGATTAGGGAGGTTTAATAATGGATTAATTGGAGATTCTATGGCTAATTGGAGTTTTGGATTTGGAGACAGTCCTAATAAGGCAGAAGATCACACGATCATTGAAATATCGATTAATATAACATTCAGTGATAATTATGATGGAAGTTCGAGACCAGAGGAGATGAATCATATATTACCAGTGGGGAATTTGAATGGAAAGATAAGAATTATTTTTGATGCCTCTCCGCAAGTTTCTGATTGGTTAATACCCCAAAATGGAGTTATTGGTGATCCAACCACTTATGCTGAATTAACCCTAACACCACCTCAAAACATACCATTCGTAACGCCATTGTTAGTAAGCCTTATCCTTGGAATTTCCACAATCTCAATGGGATGGACCATATCCCGGAAAAAATTAGCAGTTAAATAATTTCAAGAATTTTTTTTTATTTTTAACAAAATAAACCCTAAGCAAAATCTCGCTCATTTATATTAAATATTATTTCTCTTAGGCCCTTGGGATCAAAATATTGTGAAAACCTTAGAATTTAGACTTAGGGGGAGGATACTGATTTATAATGCAAAACCGAAATATTTAAATATATCAATTCATACCAATAAATTGAAAGATGTAAAGATTGTCTTTACAAATAAAAAACCCAAATCTTTAGGAAAATATTAATCTCTCACACAAAATTAAAAGGAGGTTGATGTTATGTCTGAAGAAGAAAAATCTCGCGAATTATCCATAAGAAGAGAACGACCATTTTCAATTTTTCAGGAAATGGATAAGATGTTCGATGAAATCTCTCGAAGTTTTGGCGATTTCTGGCGGCCTACACGATGGCCCAGTTTAAGCTTGATGGAAAAAGAAGAGGGACCACTTTTTAGAACTCCACTCACAAATATTAAAGAATCGGATGGAGAATTTGAGATTTCTGCAGAGATGCCAGGTCTTGATAAAGGTGACATTGAAGTTTCATTCCACGATGGAGTCTTAGAAATTAAAGGTGAAATCGAAAAGGAGGAGAAGGAAGAAGAAGAAGGAGAGGTAGTCAGGAGTGAATATCGCTCATCCCGCTATTACAGAGCGTTTACCTTGCCAGAGAACATCGATGATGAGGCCATTGATGCCAACTTAGAAAAGGGAATCTTAACAGTGAAAATCCCAAAAAAAGAGCCAGAGCCAGTCGAGAAAAAGAAAATCGAAGTAAAATAGAAAAGAGGATTTAATAAAATTAACTGAATTCCTTTTTTCTTTTTGTTTTTTTAATTTTTTGAGATTCTATCAATAATGGTAAATAATTGATTTTCGATAAATCTTTTTTGATAAAAGAATTTTTTACAATTCCATATTTATCTTTAAATGAAACGAAGATAATTTTAAAAACAAAATTTGATTAGGTATTGCGGATGCTTATTAGAGAAGTTGGTATTTTATTTCGGGGATATTCCTTGGTCAATGTAAAGTATCATGAAACGGGAAAAGATGATGAAACCGATCTTCGGAGTGCCCTTTTTATTGCACTCATAAATTTGGCAGAAACCGCATTTTCCTCGAAAAGACTTCACTATTTAGATGGCAAAAAGTATACGATAGCGTTTGTGGAAGACACTATTATATCTAAGGATGGGATTGAGCCAGAACCTATTTATGCCTATGTGATTTTTGATAAAGAAAAAAAAGTAGAAAAGCGCATTAGATCTATAATTAAACCTTTATTAAAGAAAGCTATAGAACGATTTATAGAATTTTATTCTGGAAAATTTTTATCTAAAGTGGCACAATTTCGAGAATTTAAGGAAGAATTGAATTCTATATTTGGTACAACCACTAAAAGTATGGATCAAAAATTCAGTGAGATCCTCAAGGAAAAATAGACTTATCGAAATCCCATATGCCCGAAATTTGCCGAAAATTAGAACAAGAGTATTTGCAATTTGTAACCCGATCAGAGAATTTAAATTAGGGGAATAAGGTTTTAAGATACCAGAGAATTAAAGGCAGTGCTATAGTTGCATCCGATATTATCATCGAATGTTCAGCATCTTCATTGACTTTACCCCATGACATAGCTTCACTTAAAGTCGCCCCACTTAGACCGCCGGGTTCGGGGCGATCCATGGTAATCTGAATCGCATATTTGGCTGATGTGGGACAAAATTGGAGTGATTGAAAAATAAAATTCTTAGGAACCCCTCCCCCAATTATACACACGCCAGCGTTTGTTGCATCCCACGCAAGGTCCACCATTTCTAACATATCTTTAAAATGGTTTAGATTTAACTTTTGGAAGTGAAATCCGAGCTGAAGGGCAAGACCAGAGTCCGTAAAAGCCGGGCAAAAGATGGGGACATTTTTTTCCGCAGCTATTTTTAGAACCGAATGGGGGTTATCAGGAAGCTGTTGACCTAAAAATTTGAGAAAAGAACTCACAGACATGTTATGATCGGGAATCTCCAGCTCAGAAATGAAATCTTCAATTCCTTCATAGACTTTATCGGGTAAAAACACGTCATATATTCGATTCATTCGTTCCTGACGTAAATTCGCATCATCTAACTCATTTAAATCTACCTCCCCTTGAAGATGATGATAGCCAAGGGTTTCGGCGATATCATGCGTCAGATTGGCACCCGTTGTAACTAAGATATCAATAAACCCATCTCCAATGAAATCATGAATAATCCCTTGCATTCCCACGGGCACCATCGCTCCTGCTAATCCAAAAAATTTCACGCACTCATTATCTCGAATCATTTTTTCATAAATTTGACAAGCTAACGCCAATCGTTTGGCATTAAATCCAGTTCCTCTTAAGTTATTAATGAGGGAGATTATATCCGTCTTTTTCGAAATATTAAACTGATTCACATTATTTAAATGGTCTTTAAAAGTATCTTTCGTCATTTTAGATGCTAATACTCAAGTTTTTTGATTTGAAATAAATGAAATAAATTCAATAATTAGTTTTGCTGCCAAATTTCGTGTAATTCGGTTTGGCAAATCCAAGTTCGGGGCCACTTCGACTAAATCGAAGCCAATGACATTAAAATGTGTTGAAATCTCATGAAGAATATGCCATAATTGTCTATAGGTAAATCCGCCTGGAATAGCAAAACCCGTGCCTGGTGCGATGGAGGGATCTAATGCGTCAATATCGATTGATACATATAGATGACTTATATTCGAGTCTCGAAAAAAGTTCAATATTCTCTGCCTATAAGCATCGATATCAATCGCTGTCAATTCATGCGCATTTAGATAAGATATCTGTTCTTTTTCAGCGATTTCATATTCTGGAATATCAATATCTCGTGTCCCAACAATTAATAGGTTTTTATTATTGATATACGCCAAATCATATAATCTATGTGAGATTGTAGCATGAGAATATACTCCCTTATCCCATTCCTCATATAAATCGAGATGCGCATCAAAAATTAACATCCCAAGCTTTTTCTTCTCCTTGAAATGATCTCCAACAGCCTTTGCAATAGGGAATGAACAAAAATGATCTCCCCCGATCATAATCGGAATGACATCATCTTTTTGCTTATAGATATTTTTGACAAATTCTCTCGCTTTCCGAAGATTCTGCTCCACATTGTTCGTAATTATTTCAATATCTCCCAAGTCAACTACTTTTAATTCGGGAATATAGGTGCCCATTTCTGTGGTCAATGCTAAATCATTTGTGACTTCTCTGATTTGCTCAGGCGCATTAGAAGAATTGGGAAGATCGATTGAAGTAAGATAATCCCATGGAAAACCGAATAATACAAATTCGGTATCATTTTTAACAACTTCTCCAAAATCGAAAAATTTCAAAATTTTAATTTCCTCCTTTCATTTTTCACATCTCCTTTAAGGTTTCGATCCCAATAAGATTCAAACCTATCCTAATGACAATCTGGACACATCGAATTAATAATAACCTTGCCCGCTCTAATTCCTTCTTTTCTTGAATAACGGGACAAGAGCTATAAAATGAGTTAAAGGTTTGACAGAGATTTAAAAGATATTGAGGTATCAGATGTATATCATAATTTTGTGCTGCCTCATCTACGATCTCTGGGAAATAATTTAGCTGTTTAATAAGTGCCAATTCTTTTTCATGTTTGAATTGATTTGGATCTATATCTTGAGAAATCTCTACTTTTGATTTTTCTATTATCGATTGTATTCGTGCGTACACATATTGCACATACGGGCCGGTCTCTCCCTCAAAAGATATACTCTCATCCGGATCAAAGACAAAATCACTTTTCGGGCTTATTTTAAGTATAAAAAATCGTAGAGCCGCCATTCCAATTATTTCGGAACGCTTAGTCTTCTCCTCCTCTGATAAATTAGGATAGCGCCTATTCACCTCTTTATAGGCAATATTATTCATCTCTTTCACTAAATCATCCGCATCCACCACTTTTCCCTCTCTGCTTTTCATTTTCCCTTCAGGTAGATATATCATCCCATAGGATAAATGATATTTATGCTCTTTGAACCCCAACATATCCAAGACCGCAAACAATTGTTTAAAATAGAGATCTTGCTCATTTCCGACCACATATATGGATGCATCATAATCAAAATCCTCTTTTTTCAAATATGCTAAATAGATATCTTGAGTTATATAGATAGAGGTTCCATCGCTTCTGAGAAGGATCTTATCGGGAAGCCCATATTTCTCTTCTAAGGGTGCTTGGATTGCCCCGTCTTCAGTCTTAGTAAATACACCATTTTTTAGCCCATTAAGAACTATTTCTTTCCCTTTCCAATAGTAATCTGACTCAAAATATTGTTTATTAAAGGAGATGCTGAATTTTTCATAGGTTTCTTGAAATCCCTCAATTGCCCATTTATTCATTTTCCTCCACAAAGCACGGACTTTTGGGTTCTTTTCTTCCCATTTTTGAAGGAGTTCTTTCGCTTTATTGATGATATCTGCATTTTTATCTTCAAGCTCGTTATATTTTACGTAAAAATCTCCTACAAAATGATCGGGCTTTTTATCCGGTTTTTCCTCATCTCCAAACTTTTGGTACGCAAGCATTGACTTACATATATGGATTCCGCGGTCATTATTTAAATTCACTTGAAAGACCTTATGTCCTTTATATTTTAAGAGCTTCGTAGTCGACGAGCCGATAAGCATGTTTCGTACGTGTCCCAGATGAAGGGGTTTGTTGGTGTTGGGTGATGGATATTCAATAACAATTCGTTCCGTTTTAATCTCGCGCTCTCTTAACTTATCCCTAATTTTTCCATAATCTTCCTTTATCTCAAATATATTCCGCAAAGTAATAATTGGTTTCACCTTGAAATTGAGATAAGGACCTTCGGCTTTTATATCTTCTAAATAGGAGGGTTTGTCAAGTTTTTCCAAAAGTTCCTTGGCTATTAGTTTAGGTGCTTTTCTTTCATGTTTTGCTAACCGAAAGACAGGTAATGCATACGTATAATCAAAATCTGCGGGTGGAATTTCTATCATCGCTTCCAATTCTTTTTCGGAGAAATATGGAATTTCTGGGCGAACGATTTCTGCTATCTTTTTTTTATCAACGAAAATCATAGAAATAGTGTAATAGGCTAATTCGCATTTAATAAATTATATCTCTTTTGATAGAAAATTAAAAATATGGTAAAAAATTTATCATATAACAATACATAAAAGGTGGGAAAATTATTACATTTGAAAAAGATCCGAAGAAAAACTTTCATAAATGGCCCCTTTTTGACGAAAACGACATAAAAGCGATAACTGAGGCAGTGAGATCGGGAAATTGGTGGGCAGGGTCTCCAGGACAACATCGAGGAGAGAATTACTGGAAATTTCAAGAAGAATTTGCGGATTTTCAAGAGAGTAAGCATTGTATCGCAGTTGTAAATGGAACGGTTGCCATTGAAGCAGCTCTTTTGGCCCTGGGAGTAGGGTTAGGTGATGAAGTAATTGTCTCTGATTATACTTTTGTAGCCTCTGCGTCTGCGGTTGTTGCCACGAATGCGGTACCCATATTCTGTGATATCCGTCCAGATACCTTAGTAATGGATGTGAAGAAAGTTGAGGAATTAATCACCGATAGAACGAAAGCGATCGTCCCAGTTCATCTAGGGGGTAATCCTGTAGAAATGGATAAGTTAGTGGAGATCGCAGACCAATATGAGTTGGCTATCGTAGAGGATTGTGCGCATGCACAAGGAAGCCGATTTAAAGGAAAAAGGGTAGGCAATTGGGGGGATGCAGGAACATTCAGCTTCCAAGCATCAAAAGTTTTAACGAGCGGAGAGGGTGGAGCGATTATTTGTAATGATGATGATTTGGCGGATACCATATATTCCATTATCGATTGTGGAAGGATGAAGAACCAATATTCATATGCGCATTTTGTATATGGAACAAATTATCGAATGAGTGAATTCTTAGCGGCTCTCTTGAGAACACAATTGAGTAAATTCCCTGACCAACATATCCGCCGAAATGAACATGCCAGATATTTTGCCGATAAATTAAACGAGATTAAAGGTCTTAGGACAATGAAACCAACACCGGGTACGGAAGAACTGGGATGGTACGTGTTTCCCATCGTATTTGAGCCAGAAAAATTTAATGAATTGACGAAAATTGCATTTTATAAAAAATTGAACCGGAATGGAATCCCGACTGATGATTGTTACCCTCCACTCCATAGTTTGCAATGTTTCAAAGATATTAACCTCAGAAAGGGAATTGACTACTCGATGGCTAATTGGGGAGGTCATAAGAGTGATGATTCGAATTTTCCAATTGTTTCAGATATTTACTCGCGAAGCGTAGAATTCCCGCAGTATATGCTTCTCTCAGAAAAGGAGAAGTTAGTTAAAGTTGTTGACTTTATCGCTTCATTAAAAGAGTGACCCTTAATAATTTCTAGTTAAATTGGATTTTTATTTCATTATGCTTCAATTTTGAGTTCTTTTTTCCCCGTAAGCGAAGATATTTTTCGTTTTAACTTTTTTGTTCCCTTTCCTAAGGTTGGTAATACAAGATCATAAGCAATGAATAGATAAGGAGCACCTTGGTTTACCAGGAAAAAAACTTCAAAAAGGAGAAAAATAGGGCCGGTTGGGCGAATTCTGTATACAAATAACGGAAATTCCATAAAAAATGATTCTGCACATCCTACTATAAATACATAGATTATAATACTTGGTTTTTTTCTCTTAATGAGATTTGTGCCATACAGAATACTTAAAATTAGGTACCCAATAAACACATTAGCAATCCAGACAAGAATTTGAGTATCCATATGACGTACCGTATAGACGCTCGTATCGTTAAGTGGGACAAGTAAGGTGAAAGCGGGAATTAGCATCCAAGATCCAAAATATAGTCCGGTGTAGAGCACAACTTCATTCCGATCTTCTCGTGTAAATTTTTGGTTTGAAGATTTCTTGTTTATTTTATCAAAGACAATCCACATCCATGGAAACGCGAATAAACTGTAAGATATGCACATCATAAAATCGCAACTAAACTTTATCCAGAAATACTCTCCTAACGGGCGAGGAAGTTCAACGCCTCCAATCCAATATTCTCTTATATAAGTGCCGTTGAATTTCGTATTCCACCACCACACAGCATCAATTAAATATACACAAAACGCACAAAAGAGACCGAAGGCAAGCGCTTTCCATTTCTTATTTTTTATTAGGAAAATTAACCAAATCGTAAGAAAAATAACATCAAATAAGATATAATCATACTGAAAATAGCGTGTTGGTTCGGTGAATGACTCTAATTCATATAACATGTAAAAATAACTCCTTAAAAGATTAAAAAATTCTATTAATATCCAGCCTAACTAAATATGAAAAAATAAATATTCTTTCAAATAAAAACCTTCAAATTTAGAATCTAAATTTTCCTATTTTAATTTTTAGATATGATATAATTGATTTGGGAAAAAATACTAAAATTCTGAAAGAAATATATATCAATTCAAAACGTTTCGTGCAAATTCTTATATATAAGTTGTTTTTAAATAATAATTAACAACGAAATCACAATAAGATACCACTAACATGAGTAAAATCAATTCTGAAAATCTCGTACTGAAATGGAATGAATCGGAGGGCAAGTTCGATCCTATAACTTCTGATAGAGAGATGAATGAGGGGATTTTCTTGGAATTCCTCCCCGAACACAATCATTGGAAATATTTTTATATTCGAGGGGCCTCTCTAATTGCCAGAAGAACTGCTCTCAGGGCAGCAAATAGTATTGCCAAGGCGGGGTATCTCCATCCTAAAACACAGATACGATACGGTAGCAATCTTGAATTAAAAGAAGAGAACTCACCGTATGAAGATATGCCCGAACAAATTAAAAGAGCCCAAAGAACATGGTATGACCCGAACTATAAACAAAAGAAAACTAAAAAAGAAGAATAAGAAAGTAAAATTGAATAATTACACACTAATTAGAATTTACTAGTAAATTACTTCCTCTTTTTTACCGGATTGGGCGCTTTTATACATACTGTCGGCAATTTGAAGTATCTTTAACCCAAATTTCCCATCCGAGGCAATATCGTTCTTCTCGGTGATTGCATCCATAAATGCTCGTATCTCTTGCGGATATCCAAAAGTCCACGATTCATTCGGCACTGGGAATGTCCAGCCTCTGGTCGAGCTTGCCTTTTCGACAGCATATCCATAACCTTTTTCACTATATACACTTATTTGGTTATTGAACGTCGGGGATACGGATATCTGACCATCAATTCCAAACAGTTCGAAGCCCATATCATAACCTCCAGGTTTGGTCCACGACTCCTCGATAACCACTTGTGCCCCGTTTTCGAAATAAATAACACCTACAGCGTTATCCTCCACTTCACACTCTCCAAACTCTTCTCTGTTCGGTTTAACAGTTCTCATTTGGCAAAAAACCTCTTCTACGTCGCAATCAACGTACCATACTAAGCACGCAATATCATGAATACCTAAATCGAGTAATGCCCCACCTCCCGCTTTATCTTTTTTATAAAACCAAGAGGAATGAGGGCCAGAATGTTGCTCTCGCCCGTTTGCCATATAAATCTCTCCAATCCCGCCCTCCTCGATAACTTCTTTAGCTTTTTTGAAGCACGGAGCAAACATGTTATTTTCACAATAAAAAATTCTCCGATTAGATGAGTTTTCCGCATCTAACATTTCATTCCCTTCCTCCGCATTTAGGGCTAATGGTTTTTCAATAAGAGCGTGAGCACCAGAAGTTAGAGCATCAATAGCGACGTTTTTATGTAAATAATTTGGTAAACAAATTGAGACCGCATCTAACTCTTTTTTTAGTAAATCGCCATAATCTTTATACCATTCGAAATCCAAATCAAATTTTTTCTTCAATTGCATGGGTTTATCTTTATGGAGTGCGGATATTCCTACTATTTTCACATTTGGCAATAGGGTATATCCATATACATGATGTTCTGCGACAAATCCAGATCCAATAATTCCAACTTTTAGTTCTTTCATCCTAAATCAATCCATTTCCTATTCTTTAACATTAATTTACAGATTATGAAATTAATTCTTTGTGTTTTAAGGAAAGTTCGGTTCCTGTTAATTTTTTTTTATTAATGGTGGCATTTTGAAATGAAAGAATAATTTATATAATTTGAAACAATTTTTAATACACTATAGAAGAGTGGTAAGCATGAAAAAAGCCTCAGATATTTATGAATTACAAACTGAGAAGTATGAACGATTTCCCGAACAAAATCATTGCATTTATCGATCATTATATGACCCCGAGTTTACCCATTATCATAAAACATTGCGAACGGGAATGACTGAATTAGTCGATTCGGGTAAGGATGGTTATTCCCGAGTTGATTTGGCATTAGCCGCGGCCTCATGGACGATTAATAAGCATATGCCGTATGCATATGAAAAATTTCCAGAGCATTCTCCACAAGATTATATTCCCGGAGAGGTCAGAAATCGAGCTCCGGAAAATATTTCCCCAGAGCAGCTTAGCATTTACGTGAAGAAAGCAGCCAAATTTTTCGGGGCGTCAAAGGTTGGAATTACTTCTTTAGATGATAATTGGTTATATAAGACAAAAGTTGAACTCTATTCTACTTCAATTCAAGAAAAACAAGAACTTAATTTTCCAGAGGTTTCATTACCCAATGATATTACTCACGCGGTCGTGATGGCGATAGAAATGGAGCCAGATGGGATTAATTGTGCTCCAACCTTTCTGGAATTTGCGTCGGCGGGATTGGGGTATTCAAAAATGAGCTTTACTATCGCATGCATGGCTCAATTTATTAGAAATCTCGGCTATACGGCATTACCATGCGCAAATGATACTGCGCTTAGTATCCCGCTAGCTATTGATGCGGGCTTAGGTGCCTTGGGAAGGATCGGGATTTTAATAACTAAAGATTTTGGGCCAAGGATCAGACTATGTAAAGTTTTAACAGATATGCCGTTAGAAGAAGATGAGCCCGATATTGATTTTATCAATAAGATCAATGACACATGTACTAATTGCCAACGCTGCGCGGACGCATGTGATTTTGGAGCAATTAGCAACAATGATTCTCCAACATATCAACCATATTCAAAATCTAATAATTCTGGAACCAAGAAATGGTACGTGGATGTGGAAAAATGTTATGATGGGTGGGTTCATTATAGTTCTGATTGCGCTAAATGCATAAAAGCATGTCCATTTAGTAACATACCTGACGAAATTACTCCTAAAGCGTTCTGGAAGCGATGATTAATCGTTTATTCTCTTTTTATTTTATAAAATATTATAATTTCTGGATAATGCAAAATTATTTTACCGATTAGAATTAAGATATTTATAGATTATATTAACATATTAACAAAATTATACACGAGTACACAATGACAATTAAAAGATTTATCGTACAAGTAGGAAGCGGCACCGATCAGCACGGTCATGAAAATGATTGCACGAATGCCGCGATTAAGGCAATAAAAAATGCCATCTCGGATAACTGTCTGACGGGATTAATTGAAATTTGCGATCTAAGAACCCCGAAACAACTTTTACAAATGAAAGTTCATGTAAAGATTGGCGCGCCCTTTCCAGATAAGCTTGATAAAAAAAAGGTGTTAAAAGCAATCCCATTCGGAGAAAAGTCACTGGAAGTCGTGAAAGGCGGACTTCTCGCTCAGTGTGTCCAAATTGAAGAATTAGGGGACACCTCAAATCAAATGATCATCTGCAACGCAGCAGTAACCGTATCAGTAGATTTATAAATACCAAAAAAAATTCAAGAATAAATTTAATCTAAAATTTAGGTAATTTAAATGGGTTCCGACGTGGATTGGTCTAAGTATTTTACTTATCGTAAGACTATGCTAGACGCAATCAAGAAAAGATTAGGATGTGATAAAATATTTGCCATGGCAATAATGCCCATTCGAGGGTCTAGAGGGTTTAGAAAATTGGATTATGAATTTGCCGAAAACGATTTGAACGTGAAAGAAGTGATGGATACCTTAGAAGAATACCATTTTAATACTGTAGGGTTAGTAATAAAAGATACTGACGGTGCATGCATCTGGAACACTAAAAATGGCTGGAACCCCACTAATAGAGATATTTTAGGAGAATTTTCCGATGAATGCAGGGCTAGAGATATTCCCTTATTAGTCTCATTTACCAGCATGAATGACGCCTATCAAGGACATCTCCATCCTGAAAGAGTGAGCGTCCATGGGAAGAAAGGGAAAAAATTCGGTCGCGTATACCAAAAAGGCGATATTTCTACCCATCCAGAAGGGGAAATGAGAGTAAGTAAACCTAAAAATGTGCCTTTCGCTCGATATAGACAGAAAATTCCCTTTTTGACCGATCAGATTGATAAAGAATCAGGGAAGGCACGAAGTACACGCGGTAAAGGTTATATCCCACTTACCAGTTTTATGTGTCCGAATAGTAAACATGTAGATTACCTTTTATCCTTAGCTGAGGAAGTCGTTCAAAATTATTCTGTTGATGCATTTTTTGCAGATTATATACGATACGATGGCGCATTTAAGGATTTGTGTACATGTGAGCGGTGTAGGTCTCGGTTTCGGGAACAGTATGGCTCAAAACCTAAAATAATAAAAAGCTCGGAATGGTATAATTTTAAGGAAGAGACTATTGTACGATATGGCAAAAAACTACACAAAACTATTAAAAAGAAGGATCCCAATTGTATTACTGGATGGTTTTGCCTTCCTGGACCTAAAAAGTGGTTTACCCGTAAAAAAATTGCGCAGAACTGGGAGAAACTCTCGGCAGTTTTCGATATAGTTTCCCCGATGGAATATCCCTATTTGATGGGAACCCGCGATGATGGATGGTTTTGGGGAAAGGTTGGAGACTTCTTTTATTGGTATTTTCTGAGAAATATGAAAAAGCGGGCCCATGAGTTTAACAGTCCCGCCCTCGCAATCACCAATTCAGTTGAATGCAATGCTGAGGAAATGCTGAAGCAATTATATGGGTTTGATTTCGGGTTTGGTATAGGGGTTTTCAAGTATTTTGGCACCACGGGCGAGCAATGGGCTGTATTAAAGAAATTCGCCAAACAGAATTACGGATTTAAATAAATAATTCTGGCACTTCATCACTTTAAAGTATATTTGACTGATTACGCTTCATTTAATACAAACATATAATAAATAAAATTGTATCCATCATATAAGACTTTTATGGCACTTTTACAGATACCCTGGGTAGTCTCTGTAATATTTGTATTTCAACAAATACATATTTTTATATAAAGTGATTTTCTATTAATTCAATATAACAGATTTGAAAAATATATAAGTAAGAATCGTATTATTAATTATAACATCGAAAGAAGAAACCTAAATGTTGACAAAAAAATAGAGAATTGTGTGAAATCTCAAATGAGGATGGTGAAATAGTGTAATGTACGACGCTACATTCAAGCTCGTGATATTCGGAGATGCGGGCTGTGGGAAAACTACTCTAACTCATAGATTTTTAACCAATGTGTTCAAACCAGACTCAACTATGACTATCGGGGTTGATTTTAATGTGAAAAGTGTGGCGACGCTGGGGAGGAAAGTGAAATTACAAATCTGGGATTTTGGGGGGGAGGAACGATTCAGATTCTTACTTCCGACCTATGTCCGTGGTGCTTCTGGAGGGCTCTTTATGTATGATATTACGAACTTTTCCACGCTTGCCCACATCGATGACTGGTTAGTGGTAATTCGAAAAGAAATTAAGCCCGAAAATCGCTTTCCTATATTGGTCGTGGGAGGTAAGGCAGACCTTGAAGACCAGAGAGAAGTTAGCTCGGAAGAGGGAATTAAAATCGCGAAATCACGCGGATTGAATGGTTTTATCGAAACCAGCTCAAAAACGGGAGACAACGTCGAAAAGACCTTTGAGGCTATCACCCAACTTATGATTAAGAAGGCGGGTCTTGGCTAATCTCACGTGTTTATATTTAAATACATACTACTTATTATGAGTCTCTCTTGTTTATAACAGCTAATATGATCTACAACTATAATAAAAATAGGTTTCTTAGCTAAGAAAAGAGAAATTGTTCTGAAAAATTAAGAAGAAAAATAAAAATAAATTTGTTAGAAAAAGGATCTATGCTTGATCCACTTTATCGGGTTTTCCGTGTCTTTCAATATAGACCGGGTCGTTGATTTGCAAAATTCTGCGTTGGACCTTTCCGATTAGATTCTTAGGAACTTCCTCAATAATCTCAACGTAATACGGTCGTTTATAGTGAGTCATGTTATCTTCAGCCCACGCTTTTATTTCGTCCACGGTTAAGTCTGAGCCTGGTGTAAGTTCGATCCACGCCTTCACTGCCTCTCCCCACTCTTCGTTAGGAATACCGGCAACCGCGGCTTCAGAAATTTCTGGATGCTTCATGAGTAATTCTTCGACTTCCTTCGGATAGACTGAATATCCTTTATATTTGATCAATTGTTTTTTTCTATCTCTCAGTTCAATCGTTCCATCATCGTTCATAAATCCGATATCACCGGTCAAAAGCCATAGTGCTCCTTTAAACTCTTTAATCGTGTCATCCGTTTCTTCGGGTTTGTTGAGATACTCCAACATTACTTGAGGTCCATGCACACACACTTCTCCCGTATGCTCTTCGCCGAAATCTTTTTCATCAGGATTTCCCATACAAATCGGACCCGCTTCCCAATCATCGGTAGGCCAAATTCCCCATTCTGTACCTGGGAATGGCATTCCAATGACTCCAATTGGACTTTCACCGAACAGATTACCCGCACTTACGACTGGAGTAGCTTCTGTAAGTCCGTATCCCTCGACAATCCTTCCACCAGTATTTTCAACAAACGCATCTCGAACGGGCCTATGAAGTGGTCCCGCACCAGATACACACAAGGTCAATTTCCCCATAACTCCGGGATAATCGCCTATATCTTCAAATTCGGCTAAACGTTTGAATAATACTTCAGCACCTGCATACACTAATCCTTCGGGAGCCGGAAGTTCTTCGATTGTCTCAAGCAATTCTTCGGTTTCGGGAGGTTTCGGAAAGAGCATAATCCAACCACCAAGCGCAATTGTCGAGTTCATTACCACCGTATGTGCGAAACTGTGGAACAATGGTAATACACCTATACTGCCTATGCCTGGTTTTTCACCGCCTAACCAGAGCTTGCTTTGATGAGCGTTTGAAACCGCGTTGAAATGTGTAAGAACCGCAGCTTTTGGTAAACCAGTGGTACCACCCGTCATAATATAGGTGACAGGGTGAGTTTTCACATCAAAGTCTACATCGGGTACGTTTGGTTCCGTCTCCAATAAGTCCATGAGATCGAGCGCTCCTTCATACTCTACTTTACCTTTTGGGATCTTTCCTATAAGTTTCCCTAAAGTTCGTTTGAATCCTAGGCCATCCGCTAAGTCTGCAACATTGGTATAGGCGAGTATTTCGATGCTGGATTTGTCAATGATCGGTTTTATGTATGGCTCGTATAATGCGTCTAAGACTATAAGCATCTTTGGTTTAATTATATCTAATTGATGGAGTATTTCCATTGGTTGGTAGGTTGGGTTTATTCCCGACGCGATAGCTCCAATTCGCGTAGCAGCATAATACCCAATAATATATTGGAAGCAATTTGGTAAATGCATTGCCACTACATCGCCCTTCCTAATTCCTAACTCGTGTAGGGCAGTTGCCAGCCGTTTCACCTTATCTTGGAATTCTTTATAGGTCATCCACGTCTCTAAGAACCACATGACGTTTTGATCGCCGTATTTTTCCACTTGGCGATCAAGCATCTCATTTATGGTGATCTCCTCAAACGTTGTATTTTTCGGAACGTTTTCCGGCCACCATTTTTTAAACCAAAGCTTATTTTCATTTACTTGGTATTTATCATCTTTTTTAATTGGCATATTTTATCACATTCGTTTATACAAATTTTTACAAGAACGTTATTGTATTGTTACGCATTAAAACTATTAATAAATTATCCATTTTAAATATATATAATTTTTGGTTATCGATCATGCGAACCCTCCTTTAATTGGCTGGGAAATGTCGAGAACGGATATGGGGTTTTTAAAGTCGTGGACTAAATCGATAAAACGAGAAAAAAAATATGTAAAAAGAAAATAAAAAATTTGAATTAAGTTGTTAAATGGGTTTAAAATGGTGCTTTACCATCTTTTTTTCTCTTTATGAGAATCGTGGCAATTCCAAGTATGCTAATTCCGCCAATGAGTAGAATGAGCGCCCAGAACGCGGTTGGCTCGAAGATCATGAACACATTGAAGGTAGGATCGTGAATTATTCCGTCTCCAGTGCCGTTAAATTCTGGATAGCAAACGGCATATGCCATTACTGAAAAATTTGCACTAATCCTTAAATCTCCAGCATAAATATTAACATCTTCTCCAGCTCCTGTTTTAAAATTATTATGGCTTTCTTCTTCAGCTTCCCAAAGTCCTAAGGGAATTATATTTGTAGTCGGTTCTTTTAAATCTGTATCTGTAGCTGATGCTAATTCAGACCTGTTTCCGATCCAATAACCCGGCCCCGCGATATCAACAAATTCCAACTTATTTTGGATATCTGGACTTAGATAATTACCTACAGAAACTTTCCTACTTTTATGATAGGATTCAGTATTTTCAAGATAGCTATTCGTTTGAGTTAATGAAGCAGTTAGGTGGAAATGTAGGACTGTTGATACGTAAATAACTGAAAGATCTAATCCATTGATTGGAGAATTTGGACCAGCTTCATCATTCCAGACTCCAAAATGCTGATCAAGCTTTACTGGTGCGGATGCTACCTGATAAGTACTTCCATCATCAGCAGTGATTATCTCACTTAAATCTGGACTGAATGAAACACCAAGATATATATTATCAAGATGTTCTGCTTTTGTCTTATTCTGATATGAATTAAGTTTTATACCCATTGGGATGGTATGCATTTTAACATCAGATATGTTAAGCCCCCAAGAAATTTTATTAGAAGCCGTTACAGATGGCTCAAGATAATTAAAACCACCAGCAGATTGCATATATAATCTATGAGTTAATTCATTATCTCTTGGAACTTGAACTAAATTGCCTTGTTTGTCATAGACTGGTGAACCACCAACAGTCACATCTTGATATTCTACAGATAGTGTATCATCATTGTTTGTATCATTATAGAGAAAAGTTCCGACTAAACTATGGG
>SHMW01000067.1:7265-24795 GCA_008080735.1 Promethearchaeota archaeon | reverse complement strand
ATATACTAACAATATTAAACTAGTAAATAATAATATTATATTATTCCTAAATTCAAATATAGTGGATTGAATATGTCTTTTGATTATTTAATAATAGGAGGAGGTATTTCTGGAATTCATATTGGTGCTTTATTGTCCCAACATGGAAAAGTAATTATCCTCGAAAAGAGGCATGAGATAGGGGGACGAGCAAGAGTAGAGCACGTTAAAGGATTCAAATTAGATTATGGTGTGCATCCCATTCGATTCGGTCCTCAAGGTGCTTTGGGTGAATCATTATTAGAATTAAATAGATCTGTAAGTTTTGTTAAACCTGGTACATCTTGGGCTTTTTTAAACAACGGAAAAAAGACTGTATTTCCAACTGGAGGATTGATGGCTATTGTAAGAAGTTCCATGGTCCCTTTCATTAGTACTCTAAAATTACTTTTAAAGGTTAAGAAAATGGAAGAGAGAGGATTCCAAGAATTATATAACACCTCTTTAGAAGATTGGTTCGAACAAGAAAATATTCGACCGGAACTAAGAAAGTTCCTTATTATGACGAGTTCAGCGATCCAAGTCAATCCATTTCCAGAGAGATCTTCAGCTGGAGAATTACTCCATAATATCAAACGAGTGTTAGAAATAGGAAGTATATATTATCCAAAGGGGGGATGGGAATCAATTTTTTCTCAATTTATTCAATCGATAGAGAAAAACAGCGGAGTTATAAAAACAAGGTCGGAGGTAAAAGAAATTATTATCGAAAATGGAAAAGCGATTGGTGTACAATTGAATGATGAAATAATAAAGGCAGCGGAAATAATTTGCACTATTCCTGTTCAGAAATTATTTTCCATCCTTGATGAATCTTTATGTAGGAAAAACTTTATTAAGAAATGTAAGAATTTACGTCCTACAGCGGGAATTTCAATAGATTTCTTATTAGATAAAAAGATTAGTGAGATCGATGGGATGATTTTTTTTGAAGAGCCTCTTTCATTTGGATTCATTCCATCGAATTTATCACCAGAAATCACTCCAGAAAATAAATCTCTAATGTCTTTTCTACAGATTGTAAATTTGGAAGATATAACAGATAGAAATAGAGCAGATGAGCTTTATCAAGAATTTCGTAAGCATATTAGTAAATTTTTTCCAAAAATTGATACATATCTTATTGAAGAAAGACCGTTATTTTTAGATATGGTTGATGGAGTGGAAGTAAATATCTGTCAGCATCAATTTGAACGTCCAGCCAACCAGATTGAAGGTATTTCTAATCTCTGGTTATGTGGAGACAGTGTGGGGGGAGAAGGAGCGGGAGGAGATGTAGGCCATACCTCCGTGAGAAAATGTTATAATAAAATAATAAACTCTGATGTTTGAATCATTCTTTTTATTTTGAATTACAATAAGATTCAAATAAGAATAAAAAATTTTATAGTTATATACTAAAGTGTATATAATCTCTCACGAAAATTAGATTAGCCCTATTACATTTTACTTTGGAGCCATTTTGAAAAATGAATTTTGTCTTTTTAGAATTCCAGCAACTATTTTTAATGTCGGGTGCCTCGATTGTTATGGGGTTTGCATGTTATAAGAGAAAAGATATGTATTTCTGGTTTATGGCTTACATTTCTTTAACGATTGGAGTAATCTTTCGGACATTTATATTCCTAATAGACTTTTTTAACATAATCGCTAATTTAGGATATGTTATTGCCATGGTATTTACTTTTTTAGGCATTTTTATTGAATATTACAGAGCTTTTTTTAAAACTGATAAAAATTTTGTGGGAAAAGTCTCAATTCCTACTCTCATTACAATATTCATTACAATTGGCTTAGGATTAATTACGCTTGTTATTGCATTCATAAATATAATTATGATAACACGGTTGTATCTACGAAAAAGAACCGCTACCTATGCTTTTTTCAGTTTGTCTGTTTTTTTTGCGTTTTTAACTCTCTTATTTAATATTTTGTATGAGATAGGAATAGAATGGTCGTATGAGTTTAGTGAAGGAATAGATAACATTTTATATAGTTTTTTACTCGTAACGGGCATAATCGCATTATTAGAAAATAGAATTAAGGAATCTGAATTAAGATATAAAGGTGCCTATAAAACATCAGAATTCTATAAAGATCTAATTGCTCATGATACGGCAAACATTCTCCAAAATATGAGTACCACCTTGGATATCGCTTCAGTTTATCTCCAGAAAATACAAAATTATAAAGAAATCTTGCCAATTAAAAAAAATTTAGAAGACCAGATTTCAAGAGGAAAAACTTTAATCTATAATGTTAGAACAATCAGTGATTTTGAGACAGGAACATATTCAAATAGAAATATTGATATTCTCAACGTAATTGAGAAAGTTTTAGATTATTTTCCCGAGGAATATAAAGATAAAAAAATTAATACCAAGCTTAATGCACCAGAAGATTCCTATTTTGTAAAAGCTAACGATTTTATATTAAATGTTTTTGAAAATATCCTCAATAATGCAATAAAACACAACGAAAATGAAGTGATCGAAATTCTTATCAACCTTGAAAAAACTATGAAAAACGAAAAGCAACATATTAAAATACAATTCATTGATAACGGACCGGGAATAAGAGATAAATTAAAAGAACATATCTTTAGCAAAGAATATGCTAGCACTAATATCCTTAAAAGAACTAGCTTAGGATTATATTTGGTAAAAAAGATAATAGAAAGTTTTAAGGGGGAAATCAAATTAAAAAATAGAGTTAATAAGGATTTTAAAAAGGGAACTAATTTTATTATCTTGCTCCCAGCAGTAGAATAATTTTAAGTATCCCCTCTAAATGAAAACACTAATTCTTTGGTTTAGCAATTGCTAAATCCAAAAATTTTTTTATATAGAATTACTCTACATACTATCTTAGAGTTTCTATTAAAATTTAAAAGAAGATTTTATTATGGCACGCCTTCACAGCAGAAAACACGGAAAATCGGGTAGTACCCGTCCAGCAAGGCTGGAAAAACCTGTATGGATTGAAAGATCAGCAGAGGAAGTAGAGGCTGAGGTTGTCCGCCTAGCTAAAAAAGGACTTTCGAAGTCTATGATTGGTATCCAACTTAGAGACGCCTATGGGGTTCCATTGGTTAAAGTAGTGACTGGGAAAAAAGTAAGTGATATTTTAGAAGGGAATGAGTTAGAGAATCCTTTACCTGAAGATCTAACAAACTTAATTAAGAAAGCACTTAATTTAAGAACTCATCTTGAAAATAATAAGAGAGATTTGGAAGCTAAAAAAGGGTTACAACGTACAGAATCAAAAATTTATCGCTTGGTCAAATATTATAAAAAGAAAAAAGTTTTAGCTCCTGACTTCAAATATGATTCTGAACGTGTTAGGACCTTAGTAGCTAAATAATCTTTTTAATAAACAGAATTGAAATTATATAAATAAGGATTTAATTAATATGAGCCAAAAATCAAAATCTAAACGTAGGAAACGAAAGCCAAAAGCTAAAAAAGCAGATTATCGTTCAAAAAAATGGTTTGAAGTCTATGCTCCAAAAAGTTTTGACAATAAAAAAATTGGAGAAATAATTGGACTGGAAAATAATGTTTTAGATAGAACGGTAGAGACATTATTATACGATTTTACAGGAAATTATGATGATATTAGTTGTAAATTGAAATTTAAAGTTATTGATGTTAATGCGGAAGCTCAAAATTGCTATACAACCCTGGTGGGACATGAATATACCTCGGATTATGTGAGAAGTCTTGTAGGGAGAGGTGCTACTAAAATTACCACGATTAATAATTTTACAACTAATGATGAATATATTTATCGATTAACTACTGTATGTGTAACTATCAGGAGGGCTCGCAGTTCTCAACAAAATATAATAAGACAGATCATGCGAAAAATCCTTGAAGAATTTGCTAAAACCACTGAGCATGAAAAATTCGTCAGAGGGATGATTTATGGTGAATTTGAAAACCAAATAAAACGAATTGCAAAAACTATTTACCCTCTTTCGAGTTGTACAATCATTAAAAGTAAATTAATTTCGATGCCTGAAGGAGGAGAGGATAGAGAAGTAAAGGATGAAGACTTTGATATTGTTGAAATCGATGTAGAGCGTTCCAGAAAATCTGAAATAAGAAGAACAGAACGCATTAATGTTAAGAAATATGCGCAACAAAAGCAACAAGAAGAGGAATCTGAAGAGGAATCTGACGAAGAAGAAAGTGAGGAAGAGGGGGATTAAGTAAGTCTTCTTCTGATCCCTAATAATCTCATTCTATTAATTTTTACTCAATCTACTTTTTAGTATCATTTATTATAATTTAAAATAAATAGCTTTCTTACTTATACTTAAAATAATTTAATTAAGGTGTTTATTATGTGTGCTCAATATCAAGAAGGCGACAGAAATAATGAATATGATTTCGATGATTTTTTGTACGTGAGAGACAATTTTAATTATTATAAAGATGATAGCTTTTTTCAAGCTTTAGTGAAACATTATATACCAGATGAAGAATTTCCTCAGATTGAGCGAGACTTAAAGGCTCTATCTGATTATGTTTCCTTTCGCTTTCGAGATTTAGCAGAAGAAGCAAACACACTCGAAAATCGTCTTAAAGTAACGAAATTAAAGCATTATGACGCTCATAATCATCGGATTGATAGGATTGAACGATGCGGTGAGACGGAAACGCTCGAAAAAGAGATATTTAGTCTAGGATTATTCGATCCTACTCGAAATTCTGCGTGGTCACGATTTGTTAAGATGTTTCTTCTCTATCAGAATTCTGAGGCGGGTGTGATGTGCCCGATTGCTTGTACCCACGGCATGGTGGAGTTCTTGAATAAATATGAAGAGAAACTCGATCCTGAGGCAAAAAAAATACTTAGGCATGTTAGAAATGGGAGAGAAGGGGATTATGGTGTTGGCGCTCAATTTGTAAGCGAGATTCAAGGAGGAAGTGATGTGCCCGCTAATCTAGTAGAAGCAATATACGAAGAAGAGGAAGGTGAAGATGGAATAGCAGATTGTTGGCGTATATATGGGCAAAAATTTTTCTGCTCGGCTATACAAGCGGATTATGCTGTGGTGACTGCCAAGCCTAAAGAAGTACCCTCATCAACTCGAGTAGCGGCATTCCTTGTACCTTCGTGGTTACCTGGTAATAAAGAAAAAGAAATTCGAAATTCTTATACAATAGACAGATTAAAACCAAAAATGGGTACCTCAGAGTTACCTACGGCAGAGGTTACATACAATGGTGCTGTCGGATACCCTATTGGTCCTTTGGAAAAAGGACTCGCGAACGTTGTTGGAATAGTGCTTTCAATATCTCGTCTACACGTAGCATTTGGTATGGCGGCAGCTGCTCTTCGGGTGTCTCGAGAAGCTACGTTATATGCACAATTTCGGGAAGCCTTTGGAGTCCCAGTATCGAACTTTCCATTAATGATAAATCAAATAAATGATCTTAATTTATATGCGAAAAGAGCCGCTGCAGGTGCGTTTAAAATCTATTCGGAATATATTCACTTTGGTGAAGAGCTTATTTCGGGAATTAGAGAATTACAAGAGATTGAAAATATGAAAGAGAGACGGCGCCGATTTCGATTACGGGAATTAATCATGCTACAAAAAATAGTCGTTGCTGATGATGCTCCCGCAATGACACGCATGGCCATTTCTTTCTTTGGAGGGCATGGTGTTATGGAAGATTTCTTATCATTCCCCAGATTCTTCCGTGATAGCATTATTATGGAGCTATGGGAGGGCCCACGCAATGTTTTACTCACTCAAATACATCGGGATTTTCAGAGAGTTGCAGATTGGTATCCTGCAGATGAATTTGTGAAGGATTTATTAGATGGATTAGAAGATGAGAGAGTAAATGATCTCGCTATAAGATTCAATAACATAATTTCCCATGAGACTTTATTAAAAGCAGATGAAGAAACACTCCAATTGTGTCGTGATTGGCAAAACTTATCAAATGAATTGTTCCATGCGTACCAAGATTTGGCAGTGAAGCAATTAGATTATCAAGAAAGAGAATGGAAATTTTCTAAGCTACTTAGAAAATTTAAAAAGGAAGATAGATAGGAGATCTTTATTTAACAGATTCAAAATTTTTATTTTGTTTCATTTTTCTGGTTCTATATTTCTAAAAATTTTTTTAGATGGAAATGTATTAACTACCAAAGCATACATATAAAGAAATTAGTTTAAAATGCAAACCATTGAATCACAAATCTTATTTCTATCTCCGATAATTTTATCAATCGCTTCAATAGTGCTGTTTCTATTATTCCTCCAAAAAGCTATAAAAACGAAACAGAAAATGTTTTATTATTTGACAATCCTATTTTTTCTCCACATTATAAGTAGAGTATTTCAAATTGGACAATATACAGTAAATGTACAAAATAGAGCCGAATTAAGTTTTATCTTGACGCAGATGTTTCATATATTGCTATTATATACACTTGTACTGATATTAGAGTTCTATAGTCAAAATCTTCTTTTCTCTGGAAAGGAAACAATAATATCTGTACTTGTTTTTCTTGTTATTGGGGGAATGATATCATCCCCTAACCTTGAATCGGAACTTGTTGATGGCAGGTATATTGTGAATTTTGCCGCACTAAGTCCAGTACTTTTTTTTCAAATCGTATTTTATATAGTAGCCAGTATTTGGACAAGTTATTTACTTTATACCAATAGAAAAGCTGCGCATATGAATAGGCAAAAGATTCTGATAATCCTCCTCTTTTTTGGAATGATTCTGACAATTTTTATACCAACAATTCCAAATGTAATAACTGAGATATTCGGTCGTCCTCCAGGAAGATCTCTCATCTTGACTTTACTTGTAATGCTTATTATAGAGAATACGGGAATTCTTATCATAGGAATCGCATTCTACTGGGCGAGTAAAAATCCATGGTTATTGCAACAGCAGAGGGTATATCTTTTAGTTGTTTACTCGCATGATGGAGTAGAGTTATATTCAAAAACCTTTACAGAAAAGATTTCAAAAGATGATGTACTACTTTTATCAGGAGGATTTACTGCCATAGGTAATTTATTCAAAGAAGCAACAGATGCAGAGGGTGGTATTAAAGCGATTTTGCTGGAGGATAAAGAATTAAGGATCATCAACAAGAAATATTTTTTCTCCGCCCTCCTATGCGATTATTCTACTCAAGCGACTAAGGAAGCACATCAACAGTTTTCTGAAGAATTTGAAAGTACCTTCAAACCATATTTAAAACAATTCTCTGGTGAGGTTTCCGTCTTTAGAAAAGCCGATTCTATTGTAGATAATCTTTTTTATTAGAATGAAAATTAAACATTTTTTTCATTATTTTATATTTTTTAAAATACAGTAATTCTTTATTTTGATAATGCATTTGGAGTGCACATCTCTTTTGACCTCAACATTTGCGTGAATCGGTATTAGGCAGTACTACTTACTGTAACATATTTAGAATTCTTCTTGTATAGTAGATCAAGACACCATGCATTTCATATCTGGAGTTTAATCCTTAATTTTTTTTATTGTTATACCTTTTTGAGGATCTTGATAGTATATACTATTAGGGGGCACATCTTCTAAAACAAGGGTATGAGCACCAATTTGGGCATTCTCTCCAATTTTTTTTCCGCACATTATACTCACATTTATGCCCGTTTTGACATTTGGTCCAACTATTGTTCCTAATTTCCTCCTACCCGAATTAATTGCTTTTCCTTTTATATTTACGGTAATATCCCCCTTATCTAGTCTGAGATTAGCGACCTTCGTGCCAGCGCCACAATTTACATTATTACAGATAATTGAATCCCCAAAATAATTAAAATGAGGGATATTGGAATTTGAAAGCACTAGTGTATTCTTTACCTCACTTATTCCAATATGACAATTATCTTGAATTGAAGTCCCCGGGCGAATGTAAGCATTAGGGCCTATAAGATTATTCTTACCTATATAACATGGGCCTTGGATATACGTCCCAGATTTGATAACACTATTCTCTCCTATCACAACCTCGCCTTTTATTGATACATATTCTTCGATCTCTCCCCGAATATCTCGGTTCAGCTTACTTAATAGATAGTTATTCGCATCCAAGATTTGCCATGGAAGACCGATATCATTCCAATAAGATTCCCTTATTTTATATCCATAAATAGGGCCATTTAGTTCTTCAATCATGATTTCCATTGAATCGGTTAACTCATATTCATTTCTTTCAGATAATTCGGTTCTTTCTATTGCTTCGAAAATTAAGGGATTGAAAATATACACACCCGCATTTGCTAAATTTCCCAGATTCAATTCGGGAGCGGGTTTCTCAGTTATTTTTTCTACTCCATTTTGAGAGTTTAAAGAAATGATTCCATAATTTTGTGGATTTTCAACTTCTAGTAATGAAATTAATCCTTTAACATCATTTTTTTGGAAATTATGTATACTATTTTTAAATATAACGGGATCCACTAAGAGGTCTCCATACATCATTAAAAAGGATTCATCTTTCGCAAATGATTTCGCATATCCCGTCGCATGAGCTGTTCCCAAATATTCATCTTGAGTTATATAACTAATAGGAATTCCGATGTTCTCCATTCCATTCCCGAAATAGCTCTTGATAATCTCTTTTTTGTAGCCCACAATCAATAAAACTTCCTTAATTCCCGCTTGCTTTAGTCCTATTAAATTATGTTCCAATAGAGGTTTTCCTGCAAGTGGGATCATAGGTTTGGGAATTGAAGATGTTATAGGTTTCAATCTTGTGCCCTCACCAGCAGCTAGTATCACAGCTTTCATATTATCTAGAGAAATTTAATTTAAAATTAAAAATTGATTAAGTAATAGTTATTTTTTCAAATCCTTTACTAATTGGGCTAAATATTTTTTAAGGTGTCGATATGGTGCAAGATCTCCACCAAATTCATCTTGTAAAACATTTTCCTCAGAAACGTCTTGCTTAAGTTTCAAGAAGGAAGAATAAAGGATATCTTCATTACCGGAAGTCGACCCAATAAAATCCAGTGAATATCCGTTAATATTTCCATATAATATAAGAATTTTAGATCGTTCCTCTCTCAAATCATTCAAATGAATCTCACTTATTCGTGTGTCTGCCCTAATCGCCGTATTCATTGCTATAGTTGCTAGTTTTGCAGATAATTTCGATCCAAACACTTCAATGATATCTTCATCTTTATTAGTTTTTAAGTAATCAAAAAATTCCGGATGGAATAATTTTGATATTATAGGTAATCCTTGAGTAGAAATTCCACAATAAAGAATCTTATTGTCTTGGGTGAGAGGTTGATTTAAATTCGCTATCTTATGTCTAATCTCCTCAGTCTTTAAACGACTTTCATATTTTATTTTTAGGAGATCTGTTGATACATTGATCATCTCTTTAAACATGGATTCTTCCGAGGCTTGTGTTAAACGCTCTATAGAGCTATAAGAAGATTCGACTTTCGTATGAAAATCTTCTAACATATTATATGTTTCTTCAGAATGAGTATCGAATTGCCCGCTTATACAATAGAATATGTTATTATCCCTTGAGATAATATGTTTTATAACAATTCGCTCAGTTTTTCCATTATTCTTGAAAAATACATTGTTTAAGCGCCATATATTATTCGGATTAATGCTTTCGATTAATTTTTCTATAAACAATATTGTTTCAAAAAGCGAATATTTCTCTTGATTTGAGCAATAGAGAATATTGTCATTTAGAATTATGCAAAACCCAGTAATCATTTTAACCTTATGTGAGATCAGTGTAATTGTATAGGCTATTTAATTGAAAAATTATAGACCCTATTAAATTCTTTCCATTTTTTTGTAGAATGTTACCTACAGTAGAAATTTAAAATAGTTTTTTAAAATATCACCACTAAAAATATTAATTAAAATAGTTTTTACAATTATAGTATTCATACACTTGACTCTACGATCTCTCAAACAAAATTAGGGTCGAATATAGAAAAAGCTTGAAGAAAAAATGAAAATAGTTAAGTTAGCAGAACGAAAAAAGATCCATAAAGCTGCAGAATTATTGCTAAATTCTACTGATGCAATCGCGTTGACTGGGGCGGGAGTATCCACTGAATCGGGTATCCCTGACTTCAGAGGTGAGGGGGGGATTTGGGAGAAGTATAAGCCTGAGATTTATGGCTCATTTAAAGCATTTTTAAAAAACCCCAAACGTTTTTGGAAGATGGCAGAGAGAGTTGCCCCTAAATTGTTTTCCGCCGATCCAAATCCAGGGCACATTGCTTTGGCAGAATTAGAAGATATGGATATTGTTAAAGCTGTGATCACACAAAATATTGACGAGCTACATCAAAAGGCAGGTTCCGTTATCGTATACGAGGTTCACGGAAATATTAATCGTTTCACTTGCTTCGGATGTAGAGCAAGTTATACAAAGGACCAAGTCATGAGAAAACTGAAAAAGGAGAAACATTATCCTCCTCAATGTGATGTCTGTTCCGCACCACTAAAACCCTCCGTCGTTCTTTTCGGAGAAGCATTGCCTACCTTCGAAATCTATCAATCACAAGCATTAGCAGGAAATGCTGATGTTATGTTAATTGCCGGCTCATCATTATCCGTAGATCCTATCGCGGATTTACCCTTATATACATTAGGCAATGGAGGAAAATTAATTATTGTGAATGATAGACCGACCCATCTCGATGAGAGAGCGGAAGTAGTTATTCGCCATAAGACTGGGATGGTCTTACCTCTGATTGTAGAAGAGATAAAAAAGATTCAAGTCTCAGCAGAATCAGGAGAAAGTCAAATAGAAAAAGATTAATTCTTTTTCTTGTTTATAATGGGAGATAAATGCTTGGGGAATACAATACTTTTGTGAAAGATTTACGCAATATTGATATAAAATTCGGATTAATTTATCCAAATAGTTATTCTGTTGGAATGTCTTCATATTCTATTCGATTTTTGTATTCCTATCTTAATTCTTTTGAGAATATAGCCTGTGAACGAGTATTCCTTCCTCAAAAGATAAAATATCCCGCATCTAAGGATTATCAATCTATTGATATTATTAGAAGTCTAGAGAATCATTTGTTACCAAGAGATTTTGACATTTTAGGTTTTTCTATTCAGTTTGAGAATGATTTTAGGAATATTTTATGGATATTAGAAAAATCTGGAATACCCCTATCGAGAACCGAAAGATGTGATAGTTCAAAGCACGATGAGTTCTATTATCCTCTCATTATCGGGGGAGGTCCCGTGGCAACTTCAAATCCTCTTCCGCTATCGAAAATATTTGATATCTTCTTTATCGGAGACGCTGAACCCAATTTAGATGTATTTCTACAATATTTTATGAATTTTAAATTTGATACACAAAATATCAATAAATTATACAAAGATTTAAAGAAAATTAATGGTATTTATATCCCTCATCTTAAAAATGAAACAAAGAGAGTATTTGTAAAAGATCTTAATGATTCATCAATTCCTATTTATCAAATAATGGCAAAAGAGAAAGATTCTGCCTCTGGGTTCCAAGATGCCTATTTTGTAGAAATAAACCGAGGGTGTCCGTATCAATGCAAATTTTGTATCTCTTCTCATCATAACCGCCCTTTTAGAAATCGAAGCTTTACAAAAATTAAGCAAATACTTATAGAGGCTGTTAGAGAGTTAGATATTGAAAAAATAAGTCTGATTGGTTCTTGTGTTTCTTCTCATCCACAATTTTTAGAAATATGTGAATGTATTATTAAGCTAGAAAAAAACCTATCTATTCCTTCCATTCGAATAGATCACATCACTTCAAAGACTATTGAGGTTTTAGAAAGAGGAAATATTAAAACTATTACCATTGCTCCTGAATCTGGCTCAGAAAAACTTCGATTTGAATTAGGAAAGAGAATTACGGATGATCAACTCTTTGATATAGTCCTTAAAATTAGAGAGTCTGAAATAAGAAACATTAAAATGTACTTTTTAGTAGGCTTACCAAATGAGAGTGAGAATGAGATTATCGATACAATTAATTTCATTAATAAATTAGAGAGATCTGGATTTAGCAAAGATTCGATTAGAATTAGTATCAATCCCCTCATTCCGAAACTAAACACACCCTATGAAAAAAAAGTAGATTACTATTTTGAAAATGATCTCTCAAATCTGAACGAAAAATTAGCTAAAATTAAAGATGAACTTAAAGACCTATTTAGTGTCAAATTAAAAATTGGAGATACAAATAATATCGTGAAGAACGCTCGATTACAAACTCTTTTCTCTCTTGGAGATGAAACTGTTTCTGACTTGCTTTTAGAATATTATAGTAATGGTGCAAACTTAGGGGCCCTTCGAAGAGCGGAAAAAATGTTAAATTTCAGCATCAATGAGTATTTTCAAAAGATTCATAATTGCTTTAATCCATGGACATTTTGATAATAACAGAAAAAAAAATAGAGATGAGTAAACCTTATTCGATTTTTTTAAATACTTTCTTTTTCGCACCGCATACAGGGCATTCATCGGGAGCTTCACCTTCCGCTGTATACCCACATACGGGACAAATATACATCTCTTGTTCCTCGAGATCTTCTCCTTTTTCCGCAGCCTCTAATGCTTTAGTATATAGTTCATGATGTATCTTCTCAACTTGGTTAGCATAATCGAAAGTTCTTATGGCTTGCTTATGATCCTCATCCTTAGCATCGTCTAAGAACTCTGGGTACATTTTCGTAAATTCATAATGTTCTCCGTTGATAGCTTCTTTAATATTTTCTAAAGTTGACTTAATCCCACCCATAGCGCGTAGATGATTATGAGCATGTACTGTTTCTGCCGCTGCAGCAGCTTTAAAAACTCGAGCAATTTGGGGAAATCCATCTCGCTCAGCTTTTTCGGCAAAAGCCAGGTATTTTCGGTTAGCTTGGCTCTCTCCTGCAAATGCCTCTTTTAAATCTTTTTCTATTTTTGACATAAAGAATCAGTAATAATAATTTAAGTTGAATTGGAGGATATAATATTTTAAATTGATTTTTTTAGAAAATAAACATTATATTTTAAACACAATTAATTGCGATTTGGGAGTTTTTCCAAACTAAGAATGTTTTAGAAGAATTGAATTAATTTTTTTAATTACTTTTTTCAAATGATATTCTGCCATACCCAATGTGGTTTTTTTGATATCGAAAATGAGCACGATAAAATATTGGTCATTTATATATTCAGAATAGATAAGCTCATTCTTAGATGAGTAAAAAAGTTTTAAAATCGAATTATTGCAAATTTGAATCCTAAAATCCAACTCCCGCAATAAATTTTTTAAATTTATCGAATTTAACGAGCTATAGACAATCTTTCCTCTATTATTGAGGAGCACTAGCCCTTCTAATTCATTATTATGAATAAAATCATTGAGATATCTAATTATTGAATATTCTATTGATTTATTTTCTTTGAAAGAACCATTATTGGAAACTAAATTATCAATAAACTTATTCATAGTATTATGATGGACATTTTGGATGTTTGTATTGATTTTTTTTTCCTCAATGAATTTTCGGACTCTAATATCTATCTTGTTAACATAATCTTCTAAAAGAAGTAAGTTCACATGCACATCACATAAAAATCCATAAAAAAAATCATCTCTTTGGATGATAATAATCTTTAACTGTTCCATCTCTATTATTTTAACTTGTTTGCCCACCATCTCTAAAGAGAACGAAATTAAAGCAGAACAAAATGCGGTGATTAAATTATCTTTCATTTCGTATTGATTAGTATAATTTCTAGCATACAGACACATCCCAGCATTATTAAAAATGAAGAAATAGTGAATTTTAATATCTTCTTGGAAGGTGTTTATATTTTGAACTAATTTCGAACTATTTTCTACTGTCACATCTTTTTTATATTATTGAACTATAAAAAAACCACTCTTATTATAGAAAGCTAAATTTCATTGAAAAAAGCAAAATTTATTATTTAAATAAGAATGATAAAATCCCTTTTTAAAAAAGGAAAAGAATAAAAAAATTTGGTACTGCTTATTGGTTTCTATATTCATTTAAAATTCGTTCCTTATCAATCAATTTTTTCTTTTCAATGGTTTTAGTATCTCCAAAAATAATTCCCGCATCTAAAATAAGGTATGTTAAAATATAGGCAGGGATATAGAGGACTATCCACAAAAATATTCCCAGAAGTTTGGTATTTAATAATTTACGTCTTTTATTGATAATTTTCGGAATCCGATGATAAATTAGTTTCTTTTCATTTTTTTCGCTGACAATCCCTTTTCTATTAAACCCTTGCTGATATTCGTTCTGTCTTAAAAAAGAGCGAAAATCCCTATAAATCCAAATGAACCATCCTGCCAAATATTCTTTAGCGTTGAAAGTTCGAATCGAATAGTCTAAAACGTGAAGTTGTTTTTCTTCACTAAATTTGGTTTGATTTTCCCACTCATCATAAAATTTATATTTTGCACCCGCTCCAAACTCTGTATATATCCAAGGTTTATTAAAAGTAGGGGTGCGCATTACATCTAACATCAGACTGATCATTCGAGTGCTTCCGACATACCACCCAAAATAAAAATTAATCGTTGCCACATCTGCATATCTCCGAGTCAGATCCGTAAATAATTTCATAGATACATAGGTGACTAATCTCGTATCATCATGCATCCGCACCCAATCCATTAACCGCTTTATAAATTTTGAGACCTCTGGACGCTCAATTGGAATTTCATTCCCGACACTCCACCAAATCACAGAAGGATGATTAATATCTCTCTTTATGAGATTTCTCATCATCTTCGCAGCAGTGTGAAACGTGTCATTACTTTTAAAATTGCAGGCCCAATATACAGGAATTTCCTCAAGAATGAGCATACCCTCTTTATCGGCGATTTCAATTAAATCCTCATCATGAGAATAATGGGCAGTGCGTAAAGCATTAAAGCCAAGAGATTTCATAGATTTTATATCATTCTCTCGTTCTTCATACGGAATAGTTCTTCCGAACGGCATTAATTCTTCGTGTAAACTTGCTCCTTTTAGAAAAACTCTCTTCTTATTCAGAAAAATATATTTCCCATCAACTTTTATCTCTCGGATACCGAATGAAGATTCATAAATCAATTCATCAGATTCTTGATTGAATATTTTGAGATAATATAAATATGGATTATTAGGCGACCAGAGTTCTGGATTGTGAAATGTGAGATTGAATCCTCCCAATCCCGAAATTTTTGAGATCTTTCCTTGAAATAGTATTTTATTAAGTGCTATATCTTCGATTTCCCACCTTAGAGACAATTCTCCAATGATTTCGTAAGAAATTTTTATAATGCTCTTTTTTCTGGATTCCAGCTCGGTTTTAATAACAACATCCTTGATTCGATTCTTCCTCATATAAAGTAATTCGACATCTCTATAAATGCCCCCCCAATTGAGCCAATCAAATGAAATAGCGGGGATTCTGTTTTTCTTCCTTATATTTTCAACGCGCACTGCCAAGAGGGTTTTTTCTGCATTAAATTTTTTCACATTGAAATGAAATGGTGTAAAACCTCCATTATGTTCTCCTAAATACTTACCGTTTAGCCAAACCATCGTATTATAATTACTTCCATTGAACTTTAATCTGAATAAAGAAATCTCAGAGAGATTCTTCTCTTCTATAGCAAATTCGAAAAAATGCCAAAAAATACCCTCATAAATCTCATATCCTTTCAAAGTGTTAAAACTATTGGGAATTTCGATATTGAGTAATTCTGAATCATTTTCATCATATAATTTTGGTCTAAACCATTCAGCCGTGAGACCTACATTATCAACATCGGGTTTGCATTTCCACTTCCCATTAAGAATCTGTTTTATCATAATACTATTTCTAAATGACTTCTTTTTTGATATGTAAAATTAAGATTCGTTTTAAAGATCTTACCAAATTTCTATGCTAGTTACGGCAAAAAAAATAGGTAAATCAAATAATTGAAATTTGAATGCTCATGCTCTTTATTTATGTATACTTTTCCCAAATTTACTATTTTAGGGCTTTCAGAACATATTTTAGAAATGCAATATTTTTGGATTAGGAGGTTTAAGATTGTGCTTTCTCACAAAATGTAATTATGAACCATTTAATATCATTCTTTGATGAAAGAATCGTAGACTTTAAATATGAGTAAAATAGATTAAATAGTAATAAATATCAATTTAAAAAAATATAAATCAAAAATTACAATTGGAGGAATAAAAAAAATGGCTAAAAAAGAAGTAGATACTCTCTTCGTGAAATCTAAAGTAAGAGATTATATTAAAAGCAAGGACTGCAACACTAGTGGAGATGTTATTGACGGAGACTCGCTTAACAACAGAATTATTGACATTCTTGATAAAGCGGTCGAACGAGCAAAAGCAAATGGTAGAAAGACAGTCCAAGAAAAAGATCTCTAAATATATCTAGATAAAAAATTTTTCTAATCTTTTTTTTCATATTACCTTAACCTTTAAATTCTTCTTAACCCTATTTCCTACGTTTGTTGAAAAACACTAATCAGGAAAATCATATTCATTCCGAGCTGGTCTTCTTTTAGATCGTAAACATTTTTTTGCAAAATATTTTTTAAAACTTATAATATTTATCTTCAAAAATTCAGAAAATTACAAAATTTCCATACTCTTTCTTTATAAATAGCAAGATATTCTTATTTTAAATAACACACACAATCTTAGAATAGAGAACAAATATAAGTTCCAAACAAATCGCCTAACTAATTTAACCCTTTTGCTGTGAAACTCTTCACAAGGATCTTATTATTTGTTTTTCTCTTTTTCTTTCTTCTTTTGCTTTTTTTTTAACTTCCAAAGAAAAATCATTATGTAGAAATCAATCTGGGATATCAGCTTCAATTTCCTTATCGATAATAAATAGCTGAATGGAGAGAACGCTTTTTAATCTTTCCAAATCTTGTTTTAGCTTTTTAATACGACTATAATCTCCGGAGACAGCAATGATTTCCACGCATTTATCGTATTCTATATGAACATGCATCGTTGAGATAATCACATCAGCAAAATGGTGTTGAATATCATTGTTTAAGATAAGATCCGTCTGATGAACATTCGCATAGATTGGTCTAGAACTAAAATCATGGTCATGCATATCTGTATCATCTTCATGAATGTGATCATGCTCCTCTTCTATATGCTGATGGCTCATTATCATCACGATACTACCAACCACATCTCCTCCAGATTCTTGAAAGGTCTCTTCAATTGCCATATATCTATGCATTGCTTTACGAACCGCATCGGAACGAGAGACATTCAGCCTTTTTCGAAAGGTTTCAAACTCTTCATAGAGTTCCTTTGGTAGTGAAACAGTAAAACGCTTATATTCTTCGCTCATTTTAAACTTCTGTCAAATAATATATTTTTTTTTGATATTTCTATATTAAATTAGTTCTATGCCATATT
>SHMW01000067.1:0-7255 GCA_008080735.1 Promethearchaeota archaeon | reverse complement strand
GTTGCGGAACGGATGATTTTTATAAATCCCGTTTATTATTCATCGAGCTGAATAATCCTACATTTCCTTCCAATTTACCCAAAAAATGAATTCCGTTATTATCTATCATATATTTCCAAAAATGCTTAGAGTGGTCAGAATCTCTCATTTTCATAATAGCAAGGGCACGAATTAATTCACCTTTATTTTCAAAATATCTGAGTAAAATGACCATATCAGAAAGGGTCGAGATGTGCTTTTCGGATCCAATAATTGGACCTGAAAAGGAGGGAGTGGTGGTGGTGAAAACTGAGATGATATTTTCCTCTCTTGCGAAAAGAAATAAGTTTATCAAAGATTCCCGAAACGTAAGCGGGGTGGTAATACGTTCTAAGGCGGATATACTATCAATAAAAATTCTATCGGGCGAGAATATTTGAATCTCACTTCTCATATCTGTAATTAGATCTTCAATTCCCAGCGATTCCGGATAAATAGAGAAGAATCTAAATTGACCATCTTTTTCTGCTTTTTCCAGGTCAATATTCCATATTTTAGCTTTATGATATATCTGTTGGTTACTTTCTTCAAAGTTGAACAAAATGCATCTTTCTCCATGTTTTAGGGCGCCATTGAGTAATGCGAGTGTTAAAAGAGTTTTGCCGGATCCCGTTTGCCCTGATATGAGAATCGAGGATCCTTGGAAAAATCCACCCGATGTAATTTCATCAATCTTCTCTATTCCAGTGGTTGTTCGCTTTCGTTCTATGTCTGGTAGATACGGATTTCGCTCGAATGAAATAATTGTAATTCCTTTTCCTCCTTTAATGGTAAATGAATGCTGTCCCTTCTTATGGGGTGCTCCCCGATATTTTAAAATTTCTATAGTCCTTCTTCTATATTCTTCAAACATCTGATTTTTCAAAACTATTACATTATCAGAGACGAAATCAAGTACATCAAAATGAGAATTCACTCCCGTTTCATCATATCTTTCGGATGTGAGAAGGGAAGTGACTGTCAACGACTTTAAACATGATTTTAGTTTGATGATCTCTCTCCTTATGAGATTATGGTTTGGATATGTATTGAAAAGTGTGGCCACAGAATCTATTGCGATTCTTTTCGCTCCTATTTGTTCTACCACACTCTTTATTCGAAGGATTAATCCACTTAAATCATATTCTCCCATAATTGTTTCATTATCATTAAAGCGTGGAGAGATATCCACAAATTTAAGGAGACCTTTATCTATGTAATTTTGAATGTCCCAACCAAATCCTTTCATGTTCAATTTTATTTCATCTGGGCTCTCCTCAAATGTGACGAAAACTCCGGGTTCGTTAGCGCTTTCAATCCCTCCCAGAAGGTATTGAACGCAAAAAATCGTTTTACCAATTCCGGGTGTTCCCATTATTAATGACATTCTTTCCTTTGGAATTCCACCCATAGAAATGCTATCAAATCCCTCTATTCCGCTCGGAATTTTATTTAATGATTTCATAATCATGATTGACCCTCATTAGATATAGAGATTTAGATGCACAAATTTAAACCGGGTTTAGAAAAGTCTCCTATATATCTTTCTACAGGATCAGGGTTTGTTCTCATCAAAAGAGGAGTGGCGACTATTCCGACTGATTCTGCAACCCTTGGATTTGTTAAAATATCAATAACCATTAGATTATAGTCTTTATTTCTAAATTCTCGCTTTAGGTTTTTTATAGCATTTATTGATTTTGGATTATTAGCCCCCGCGATAAATAACATAAAAGTTGCATCAGACATACCTAGTCACCTAATAATGGGAAATTTTAATATGAATATCTATACTACTCTTGTGATATTTATTAAAAAGGGTATAAAAAGATTTAGTATTTAAGTTAAACACTACCGGAATAATAATAAAGGGACTAGAATATGTTTCTAACTTATATAATCACTATTTTGAAGTACTAGTTCAAAAACATCTGAGATATATTAAATAAGTTGAGTATTTAAAGATTGAACAGATATGTTTAGATTACTTCTCAATAAAAATTGCGATTGGTACACTTGCTTGTCGCCATTGTGCTATTTTCCCAGAATATTCGAAATCCATCTTTGCCCTTCCGTGGTCTCCGATGATTATCATCAGAGAGCCATTCCGTAATTGCTTATAATTACTTTTAATCCATTTGTCTGTTCGATTGATAAGTTTTTCTATTAATTCTTCTGGAGTCTGTTGCTTTAGCCTTCTCTGCTGTTTATGAAGATTCTCAAAATCGAGGTAGTGCATCCAAGAAAGATCATAATTATTAATCGCTTTTGCAGATTCTATCCACGTACTCATATCTGTATCTTTCGGTATGGAATTAGTTCCCCCATCATAGCGATCGAGATCTTTCTTGCGTCCTATAAAGCATGTTTTCTTACCATTTTCATTTATGTATTTTAAAAGATGGAAACCATTGGGTTCGGTTTCAAATCCTCCAAACATGAGCTGATGAAGTACACCAAGTGTATACGGATTCTTGGTACTTAGCAACGACATGATTTCTGATCCTGAAATCAAGAACTCTGGCTTATAATATGTGATTTCAAATAATCCAAAATTGTCTATCATGATAAGGATAATTCTTTTAACCCCCGCATATCTATCAACGATATTTTTAATCGGAGACGGAATAATATCTTTTGGGGGGTCAAGCTCCAATAATTTAATCAGAGTCGCTGGAATTTGGGAAAGGTATGCTTTAACGGTCTGTAATTCACTCATTTTATAATAATACCCGATTGTTTAAACTTTTAAACTATTCTTATATAGTTAATATTATAATAATAATAACACTTTATTATTTTATTCTACCATCCTAATAAAAGTAAATTTTAATATCATAAGAAATTGAAAAATTAAGAGAAAGAATGAATGCGAAAAAAAAGTTAGAACTGATCGATAAGATTTTGGATCGACATGAAGAGGGTTCTTGTCTCTATTGCGGGGGAACTTTAAACAAAGACTTGCTAGGAGAGGATTGGGACGAAATGAGATCAGACACTTGGTGTTCTTATTGCGGTAAAGATGTTGATCCCTACGATGAATGGGATGAAATGGCCGTTCAAGCAATCGGGAAGGTTGTTAATGACGAACGATTCAAGCCCTAATCTATTGGTATTAGATCATTATTTTTAATTAAGATTTTTATATTTTACATTTTTAATTACCCTATAAACCTTGATATGAAATTCGAAAATAGTAGAAAAGAGTTATATCTTGCACTTACTGGCATAATACTAACAATTAGTTCCTTAGTTATCATTTACGCGGGTGATATGTCTTTATTCAACTCACAATATATTACATTTCAAGATTCTAATGGGGATAACCTTTTCGGAGAGTATCAACCTGGGACGCAAAATGCGGGAATCATAATATTAGAGGGTTTTAGCACCGATTTAATGGCTATGCGGTCAATAAATTCTGAATTCAGCTCATTAGGATTCCATACTTTTGCCTTTGATTTTTCGGGTCAAGGGCGTTCTGGTGGGACACTTGGATTTGACAATGCTGCTACGGATCGCCTTGCAAAACAGGTTTTACAAGCAAAAGAAAAGTTTAAGTCATTGTCTGGATTAAACGATTCTCAGATCATTCTTTTAGGACATAGTATGGGGGCGCGGGTGGCATTACAATCTGCAACAATGGATACAAATAATGTCTCGGGTTTAATCTTGATTGGTTGTCAAGTCAATTTAATTCCAAATGTGCAAGCGGGATTCTTTACTGGAGTCTCAGATTTGAACCTTGAATGGGTACAAAATCTCTCGTTAACCACCCCTCCTGTAGATATATTACTTTTAAGTGGTGCGCTTGATGATATAATAACTCCTGAGGCTGCAAATTTGTTATATGAGAAACTAGGTGCTAAAACGAGTCCTTATATAAGAGAATTAGAGATCTATCCTTTACTTTTTCATAATTATGAGATTTACTCCCCACCTTTAATAACAAAATCAATGAATTGGGCGGTTGAGACCCTAGGCTTGGAGTCAAATCCCCAGTATTATGCAACTCAAGCTTTAATCAGGAAAATCTTTTGGGTGATTGCATTACTCGGATTATTTATGACCCCCATATTTGGGGCAAAATATTTGACATCTGTGAATAAGAATTTTGGCGAGCATGAAAAGGAAAGAGAAAAAAATGATAAAGAGCCTCATCTTAACATAAATAATTTGAAGCGATTTTATCAATATAAATTGTTGCTATGGTTAGCTGCGATTCCAATCGCCATTTTATTATTATCACTGTTCTTTTTCATTCCGATTGGACTTCCAATTTTTAGTTTATTTTATGTTGGATTTATTGGAAGTTATGGGCTTTTGATGGTAATACTTTATTATAAGGGAAAAGTCCCCGGAACGGCGGGAAAATTATCGATCAATTTCAAGATGGATACAAAGCAAATTGATAAAAAATTGGGAATATCCATAAGTATTTCAATAGGATTTATAATCCTTTGTTCATTGTTTTTCAATTCGGGGATAAATTATGTATTTCCATTAAATATGCGACTAGTTTGGCTGTCCATATTTACACTTCTTACAATACCTGGATTTTTCATCGGTCAAATGGAGGCGTACTTATTAAAGGAAACACGATATTCAAGTAGAAAAAATCAAATTTGGTTATGGTTGATAGGATTAATACCCTTTTTCCTAATTTCAATATTGTTTGCAGCTTTAGGTTCGGTTTCTGGAATGATTGGATCGATTCATGGTATTATTATTTTGGTTTTTGTAATCGTGTCTGGATCTTTTATTGCAGAAGTCAGCCAAAAACCAATCGTCGCAATAGTTTATCAATCTTTCCTCATCCAATTACTCGTCTTAACTCAAGGAGCTTTGTTTGGTATATTTTAAGAAAAATTATAGGAAAAATCTCCCAGAAAAAAAATGAAGATACTGTACATTGATATGATAAATTCAGGAATCTCCGGAGATTTATTTTTGGGAGCATTACTGGGATTAGTAGACAATCCAAATGAAATAGTGGAAAATCTTCGCCAATTGAACGTCTATTTTTCTGGAGTGAAAAAGTTACAAATAGAATTAGTTAAAGAAGAACGGAATGGAATATTTGTAAATAAACTAGATATAAGTATCGAAGAAAAAAAGCATCACAGGCATGTTAGGGATCTTAAAGACGCTTTGAACACTTATTTAGGAGACAAATATTTTTCTGAGGCAGCTAAACGATATGCAAATGAAGTTTTAAACACCTTAATAAAAGCTGAAGCGAAGGTACATAATAAATTAGAAGAAAATATACATCTCCATGAATTAAGTTCCGTCGATACTTTAATTGATGTTTTGGGTGTTACTCACACTCTAGAAGATTTAGGTTTTTTCGATAATAATCTACATATTTATGCCAGTAAAATACCTTTAGGAGGAGGGAATGTTAGAGCTGCACACGGTAATTTACCTGTCCCTGCCCCCGCAACCAGCGAGATCATAAAAGATTCGGGACTCATAGTCTATCCAGGTCCTATAGATCAAGAATTAACTACCCCCACTGGAGCCGCTCTCTTAGTAAATTTAAAACCGATTCTTAATTCGCCCCACATGCAAATTCGAAAAGAGTCCTATAGTACGGGGGAAAAAAAATTTGATGATTTCCCCAATCTTTTTAGAGTCTTTTATGGTATAAAGCATTTAGCGGAAGAACGAAATTCCTCTCTATATCAATATAATCAAATCGTATCTGTAATTGAAACTAATATTGATGATATATCTGGAGAATTGATCGGTGACTTTATTAGGCTGATCGAAAATGATGTTTTAGATATTCACATCATTCAAAGTCTCACTAAAAAAAACAGGCCAGGTTATATAATCAAAATAATTTGCCAACCTGAAAAAAAATTGGAGATCATCGATAAAACTTTAATTAATTTAGGGACTTTGGGTGTGAGATATTATGATATAGATAGGATATGCGTGGAAAGAGAAGTTAGAAAAGAGGATATTAAAATTGACGGAGAATTATACACTATTAGATATAAAATCTCATATGTAATGAAAAATGAAGACAGAATTGTTATCAATATAAAACCAGAATATGAAGATCTCAAAAAATTACGAATAAAAACGCACTATTCTATTAAGAAACTTCAGATGATGATCCTTCCAAAATTATATGAAAGAAATTTACATTAAAAAAGAGAAAAAATAAAAAAGTAATTACATGGGAATCTCTATCCATGTGAAAGATTTTTTGGTTTAATCAGAGAATTCCCATTGTTTAAAATAATCCATAATCACTAGTAATTTCCATTTCATGTGCTTGTTTGGTATTAGAGAAAATCTCTTCTATTTCAGGAAATTTGTATTCGTTAAAAATCGTCAATATTAAATTTGCTTAGCATATATTCGGTATCTAAAGCTTCTTTAGAATATTCTTCTAATCTCTCTAATTCTGTTTCTATTAGTGAGACTTTGTCTTTTTTTCCAAGTTCGTTAAATATCTCTCTTGCTTCTATGTAAGATTTTATTGCTTCATCAAAATTTCCGCTTACTTCTTGATCTTCAGCAATGAATTGAAGGCCTTCTGCAACCTCTATTTTCTTACCCAATTTTCTCTGAATCTTCAACGCCAACCAGTGGTGTTTTAAACTGTCCACATATTCTTTGAAAACGGAGTAAGTTCTTCCCATGGCTCGTAATACCAGAGCTTCCTCTTCTCGAAGATTATTCTTTTTACAATGGCTTAAGATATCTTTTAGAAAGGTTATATAATGTTTACTCTCCTTGTCTCGGTCAATATTGGAAAGAGCTTTCTCATACGTAGCGATGGTATTCTTAATGTCACCACTTTTAAATAGTTCTTTTGATTTTTTAAAAAAATCATCACCCATAATTGCGACCATTTTAGTCTCAACTACGATCCTGTTTAATTTTTTTGAAATGAATTTTAATTTAAAATAAGTCCGATAAATCCAATATGATCTATAATTTTTTACCTATTTATACTTATCGATCTTAATAAAACAACTAGGAGAGGCGAAAATGGGGGATATAATTCATTCTCTCGTGTAATGCTTATAGCTAAATTTCAATCAAAAAGATGATTAATTAAACATATAGATATTTAACTAAAGATTTTGATAGGTAGACATGTCATTTTAAAGAAAAACCATAGAGTTTTATTAATTCATGGAGTAATAGAACAAATTATCAAATCAAGATCTAAATTTTTCATTTAAATATTTCAAAAAAGTAATATATAATCAAA
>SHMW01000066.1 GCA_008080735.1 Promethearchaeota archaeon | reverse complement strand
AATATTTATCAAAAATAAAAAAGTTTCAAAAATTAAAAAGGAAATGAGTTCTGGAAAAATAGTCATTATTGAGAATAAATACGCAATAGAGGGCAAATAACGAAATACTTGAGGATATAAAGAGTAATTATACAAATTTTCAATATCGTATAACACTATCTGTCCCGCTTTATAATAAACGCTGAAATCATTTCCGATTCCAGGTATAAAAGATTGTACGATGAAAGACATAATACCAATAACAAAAAATACAAAATTAATCACAAAAGCAATTCTAATGGATCTTTGAGAAATCAGTAACTTGAAGATTGCTTTGAACTCCTTAAACTTCATTATAACTATAAATATTATTTATTAAAATTAAAAATAACCTTTGAGCAATGATAAGATTTTGAGCCTCAAATTCTCTATTTACGATAGAATCATTTTTATATTTGCTTTTTCTTTAAATTGATAAATATTAGTAGATATTTTTAGTAATGCCATATTCAAAAAAAAAAAAAATTCTATTTGATTTAGCTCATAATGAGATGCTTAATTTCTCTGAGGCTGAATATTCTGAATTTTTAAGCTTATTAGATACCTTAAATCAAGATCTTGTTAAAAATGAAAGTTCTGATATCACTAAAAAAGTTTTGAGGGAAATTGATGTATTGGTAATTGGCAACCCTATAAATGATTTTTTTTCTACTAAGGAAATTGTTAATATCATAAATTTTGTAAAGCATGGAGGATCTTTATTATTAATTAGTGAATATGGTGGAGATGCTCTCCAAAAAACAAATATAAATGATATATCGGGTAAATATTTCAATATTTTTTTCGAAAAAAATATTTTGAAAGAAAGAGATCCATCAGATAATAATTCTTCAAACATCATTAAAATTACATCTTTTTCTGATCATGAGATTACAACACAATTAAGAGAAGTTGTTATAGGTGGCTCTTGTTCTTTACTAATAAAGGGTAATGCGACAATTTTATTATCCTTAAATGATAATGGGTGGGCGGAAAAATATAATTCCTCAATAAACGACTGGGATAGGGAGGTTAAGAAAACTACCTATACCGTCTCAGCATGCACCATCTTTGGTAAAGGAAAAGTAGTGGCATTGGGTGATATTGATATATTTTCAAAAGATCCTAATTTCGGGATAAATAAGCTGGAAAATAGAAAATTCATTACTAATCTCTTTAATTGGTTGATAAAGCCAAATGAAGAATCCGATACAATAGATTGGGCATTGGAAAAAATTTCATCCTTAGAAGACGAAATCCTTAAAAATAACAAGAAGATAAATAATTTAATTGAAACTATAACATTTTTAGAAAAGCGTATCTCAAAACTCGAAGAAAATAAATAAAACGAATATCAAGTAATTCTTTTAGGAAATTTTTTCAAGGAAATTTTATTATTTAGAGAAATGAACTTTAAATTGCCCATAAAAATATAGTTAATATAAAAAATACAATCAAAAAAAAGCAAATAATGATTTAAGTGATTTATTTTATGGAACAAAAATCCTATGAAAGATTATTCTTAATACTTAATGAAATTGCCCAAGAATATCGAAGAGAAAATCAATATTTTGATATATTGTATGATTCTATCTCTTCGTTAAGTATCAAGAAAACACCTTCTGAGGAATCAACTTCCATAAGTGATAACAAATCGGGTATTGTGGCTAGAACGTATATTGACAAGTGGATAGAATTTGCCATTACTAATATATCAGATATAGAATTAATAAAAAAACATCTCCCAAGAGTTAAAAACAAAAATAACAAATTAGATATAAGAAATGGATGGGAATTTAACAAAGAAGTGAAAGTCGCTTTTAATCCAGAAGAAATTCCCATAAAACAAAAAATAGATAAAATACGTTCTATTTTTGATTATCTTAAAAGATTTGATGAAAGGATTGATCCAATCATAGGGTATTCTGAATTAAATACGACGCGATTATTTGTAAATAATGAAGGAAGTCAATTAAGGCAAGTAATTCCCAGATGTAGACTTTTTATTCAGCCTATAGCAAAGGAAGAAGGTAGAACGGATTTTGATTATGCCTCTTTTGGGGGTGAGATGGGTTTTGAAATTTTTAACGAAATTGAAGATCGATTGGATGAAGTCGCTCAAAATTCATTGGATATGTTAAAAGCAGAAAATCCTCCATCAGGGCGTTTTCCTATAATTCTTGATCCCGACATGGCGGGCTTGATAGCACATGAATCTTTTGGGCATGGTTTAGAAGCAGATCAGATTCTACGAGAAAGAAGTTATTTGAAACATTTACTGAACAAGCAAGTTGCGTCAAAAATATCCAATATCTATGATAATCCCTCAATTTCATCACAATACGGATCCTACTTTTTCGATGATGAGGGTATAAAAGCCCAAGAGAACGTTTTAGTAGAAAATGGAGTTCTTAAAAATTTCATTCACAATAGAATCACAGCCTCAGAATTAGGTGAGGAACCAAAAGGAAATGGGAGAAGAGAAAGTTTTGCTCATCCTGTCAATGTGCGAATGAGTAATACGTATTTTGCTCCAGGGGATTATAATTTAGAGGAGATGATTTCTGAAATCGATAAAGGTGTATTATTAAATCGAGGTTATTTTGGAATGGAAGATCCTCTCGGAGGAGGTTTACAAGTAACTTCGAAAAAAGGGTATCTCATAGAAAATGGAAAAAAATCCAAATTATTAAAAGCGATTACATTGAGTGGTTCAGTTTTAAAATTGTTGAAAAATATTGATGCGATAAGTAATGATAAGAGGAAATTGAAACCTGGAACTTGTGGAAAAGGTTATGAAGATTTTGTTCCCGTCACAAGTGGAGGAAGTTATATAAGAGTAAAAAATGCTCTCATAAGCCCGGGTTGATTAAAATCTCAAGCTTTCAAAAAAAAATGTGAGGAGAATATAGATGAAGGATTATGAAAAGTTAGAGTTAATTGAAAAAGTAATCAAATCTAAAGGGATTTCGGATTATGAAATTTATTTAATAGAATCAGAAATTTATGAAATAGAATTCAGAAACGCAAAAGTAGCCTCAGAAAGACAAGTTAATGATTTGGATTATTTTATCCGGTTATTAGATCAAAAAGATGAAACATCGGGAATGGGAATAGCTAAAGGAAACAAGTTAGAGGAGAATAGAATAAGTCAGATGGTGGATAATTGTATAAAATTATCGCAAATTAACGAAAGCTCAGACTATTCTTTCCCTTCTCCTCAATCATATTCTGAAATACAACCAAATTCTAATGAAGTGTTGAAAAATCCCTCAATTGTAATTCAGAAGTTAACTGACAAAATCAAGAGGAAATTATCTGAATTTAAGAAAACAACACCCACATTCGGAAGGATTAGAATACATATTGATCATAAATTCTTAAATAATTCAACAGGGTTGAATTTAGATACTAAAAGATCATATTTTTACTTAGAGTTTGCTATTAAAGCTAAACAAGATAAAAAGTTATCAGAATTCTGGGATGTGGATTATATTAGAAGTTTTTCTGATGTCAAAATAGAACAAAGATTAGATAAATGGAATAAATTTGCCTTGGCAAGTATCAACGCCGTAAAGCCTAAATCAAATAATAATGCCATTGTTATATTTTCTCCAAGTTTATTGAAGGATGCGCTAATTCCCGTGATTGGATTTCATGCTTCGGGAAAAGCTTCTTACGAAGAACAATCCTTTTTCAAAAGATCAGAAAAAGTGGCAGATTCGAAGATAAAAATTATAGATAATGGTTTATTGGATGGTGGCTTGAGGACAAGTCCATGGGATGGAGAGGGAAATCCACAAAAAAGAACTGTAATCATAAATAATGGAATTTTTGAAAATCGTTTATATGATCAAAAGTATGCAATTCTCGAAAAAACTCAATCGACAGGAAATGGTATTAGAACCTCCAATGGAACAATCGAAAACACAGTAACTAACATGGAGATTTTACCGGGAAAATTATCATTAAACGAGATCATTTCAAATATTAAAGAGGGTTATCTCATCCAAAAATGTTCTTGGTTAAATCCGGACAAATATTCGGGTTTTTTTGGAACTGAAATTAGAAATGGAAATTACATTAAGGATGGTGCCCTTGGAACTCCAATAAAGGGAGGAAACCTAAGCGGGAATGTATTAGATATGATTAAAAATTGTGAATATATTTCAAAAGAAAGAGAGTTCTCAGGAAATAGTTATTTGCCTTATATTGCCTTCTCAAAATTGAATGTTTCCTCTTAAATTAATTCATATTCATAATATTGGAAAAAAAAATGAATTTATTCTTCTAATTCAACTTCTACTGGTATTAACTTATATTCACGCATGCCAAGTCCTATCTTCTCTGCAGCTTCTAACTGAATTTTCCAATGATCGGAGGAGATTCCTTTCTTATTTAAAGAGAGCTCATCTCCCTCATAACGAGGAATATATGAGAACCATGTGTCCTTTTCAGAAGAATTTAATGAGTTAATCTCCCCAAGAATCGAATTTTGATTCATATAGGATTTATGAGTCAAATCGACACACGCTTGATCAAGGGCGACTGGATCTTTACTAGAAAGTATCCCAATATCGCTGACGAAGGGCACATCTGAACTCCCAGAACAATCACATTGCCAAGTTATATCAATTGCATAATTGATATAAAAAATGCGGTCATTATCAAAATAGTCTACAACACCTTTGGCATTGTCAACCATTTGATATATAAATTGTTCCCGAGGCACAGTCCCAATGTCTACAGCTTTATGTTTGCATACTGATTTACACATATAACAATATCGGCATTTTCCTTCATAGAATTCCATTTTATTATTTTTATTTCGCTGGAGTGCCCCTGTTGGACATATTTCTATACATGCATTACAATCAAGAGGGCATTTGTCAAAATCAAATTCGAAGGTTTTACCCGTGTGGGCTTCTACTTTTCCCCCTTTTGCCACACATCCAATTCCTAGATTTTTAATTGCTCCACCAAATCCCGCACTAGAATGACCTTTGAAATGAGATGCCAAAATCATGTAGTCATATTCCCGTAATCTTCCCGCGACTCTAACTTCATCGAAATATCTTCCACCAAAATTGTGGAGAATATAATCAAGTCCTTCTGGACCATCAAGCATAAATATAGGGGCTCCCATAGTTTCTGCAGTGAATCCGTGCTTTAATGCTACTTCTAAATATTCCTCTTCATTCGCTCTTCCACCATATTCTCCCGTTGCTCCCGGTATCCCCCAACCACAAGATTCTGCAACAGCGGGATATCCACCTAAACTTTTCACATAATCGCATAAAAACCTGATATAACTTGGTCGGATATACCGGGTATTTTCTAAAGCACCGAAATGGGTTTTGATAACGACTTTATCGTGGGTTTTTATTTTGTTTTCAACCCCAATCTGCTTCAGTGCCAATGGTCCTTTAAAACGAGACATACTCTGCTGATATTGACTTGCCCGTGCTGATAAATAATATACATCTGATTTCATAATTATACCACATCAAATAAATAGTTCTAAACTATATCTTAGCAATTTTCCATTTCCTAGACTCCTTTTTTAATTTTTCCAACAAGGGAATAATTTCTATAGCAGAATTATCTTTTTTTATGGCATTTTTAATTTCTACTTCTATTATATCTATTAGAATATTAAGAAACCCTATTTGATCGTCTTGAAAGAGTTGATTAATTTCTTCTACATTAAAAACCGTTAGGAATTCCCCTAACATTAGGTATTTTTTTACGGGTAAATAATTCGATTTCAGTCTTGAAATTATCTCTTCAATAAATTGTTTTCTAGCTTTAATGTCCCCACACTTATATAACTCCTTTAATAAAGGAAAGGATAGATTTGAATGAAGTAAATGCCCCCAAAATTCTGTTTCGGGTTCCAGCTCAACTATTTTTTTTCTTTCTTCATTTCCATATATTGATAGGGCTTCATCAATAGAGTTTACCGAATTATATTTATTAAAGTTTTTTGGATAGATTTCAAATAATAAGGATTTACACTTTCGAAAGAATTTTCCATTAATATAAATATTAGTGATTCCGTTTTCAAGCTTTAAGATAATATATTTATTAATTTTGAATTCTTTTAAATTGAACATATTTTATCTTAATATACAAAAAGTAATAATAAAAATTAAATTTTTATCTTAATTAACTAAAAATAATAATAATAATTTAAACAAATGCCTCATAGATGTCCTGAATGTGCTGGGAAGATGACATATAATCCTAATCTAAAATCGATGGTCTGTAATTCTTGTGGCTTATCTCTCACAAGATACGAACTAGATAATTACTGGAAGAAAATCAAGGAACAGAATTTAAGCGAAGCTGATGAATCAGAAAAGAAAAAACAGCGAAAAAAAGATTGGTTAGATTGGTATAGTAAATCGAAGTCTGATAAGGAAAGATATTAATTCTCACATGGAATTTTTCTTGTTTGGAGATTAAGTCAGTTCAAATCAGTTTATAGAAATTTTTTAATTTAGAGTATGAAGGATCCCTTTCTACTAACCCTCTATTGGAATTTTTTCTCGAAGATATTATCTAATAATTCCAACAATTTTTTTGGAGGGATATCTAGCATCGTAATCTCAAGGTGCCTTCCTCGTTTATTTTCATTAATTCGTACAGTTTTGGTCGCGATGATTTTTAACTCATCCAGTTGGCGCACATATTTCCTAAATGACATTTTAACATGAGAATCCATATCATACGTCTCACATATGATATTATACTGTTCAAACGCGTCATCTACAATCGTGTAGGGCTCCTCCCTGGTTAATAGAGATTGGGCAATACCATAAAGTGCAAATAGCTCCTGATCATTCAATTTATCTACTATATCTCCTCGGAATGTTGGATATACTTGATCTGAGGCTTCTCGTACCATATCTGCTGTAATGTGATCAAATCCCTCTTTATCTGAATATAGCCCACATTTTCGAAGAATTTCAATCCCATGTCTCATATTCCCATGTTGTACGACTATTTGGGCAATCATCTCAACAATATCATCACTTATCACACCATCTTTAAATGCGATTTCAGTGCGGTATTTTAGAATTTTTAAGGATTCTTCATAGTTATAAGGACTTAATTTTATTTTTGAATTTAGCCTGCTAAGAATCCTTTCTGTTTCAATCCGCATCCAATCTTTTGTTCTTGAAATAAGCAAGATAGATAATTTCGCGTTTTGATGGCCATAGGATTCTGCAATGTCTAATAGAGCCCAAACCTCTTTTGGTTTCAGTAGATGTATCTCATCAATAATAAGTAATATATAGCCTTTATCCCGAATGAGCTTGGATAAAATTAATTTAATTGCCTCATCATCTGAAAACCCTCTTCCCGAACCATGAGTATATTTCGCCAAGAGCTCACGAATTATTTTACTCTTAGAGCGAAAATTGATGCAATTGAAATATTCTATGAAAATTTTCACATTATTTTCCAATGCGATCGTGCGGAAGTTCTTTCCAAAATAGCGTGCCGTGACCGTTTTACCCACACCTCCTTTTCCGGTGATTAGAATATTGATTGTGGGTTGCATGTCCTCCTCAATGATTCTTCGGAAGTTATGTATCAATTCTTTGATAGTCTCATCACGGCAATAAAGTGTGTCGGGCACATAACTAAAATCTAACGAGCTAGCTTGTCGGAATACTGATTTTTTACTAAATTCCGCGCGAAATTTATTCTCATCCATAAAAACGCATAGTTTGTTCTTATTCGGGTTTATTTTAATATAGAACTCTCTAACTTAAATTTTCTTATATTATTGTTTAATAATAATGTATCAAATGTTTAGAAATTTAAGCATTCAGTAAATTATCCTTCTTGAAATTTAAATAATTTTAGCGCTTCTTAATACCAGCCCTTTTCTTTCCAAATTTCGATCACTCCCGCGAATTTTACCCTATTTTTCTTTAATAATCGTTTTAGAAAATATTTCCTTAGAAATCCTATCCATGCTGATTTTAAGGACCAAGTTTTCCCTCCTTGCCGACATTTCTTTACTAATTTTCTTCCCAATTTTTTTGCATTTTTCTTTTTTTTGTGATCAGAATTGATTTGAAGTGAGGTAAACTCACCATTAAGACTCGCGGTTTTTATCCCCATCACACCTATCCTTTTCCCAAACATATTAGCCGAATCTTTTGCGACTCTCTTTGTCGGGGCTATTCCGCTTGTTGCTACACCCACGCTAAAACCGTCTCCAAGAATCCCAGCATAAAGTTTCAATAAAGTAAGACGATCCAATAAAGTCTTTAACTGAGCAGTCGGTCTTCCTCCATAAACTGGCGATCCAGAGATCACTCCATCGGCATCGCGGATCTTTTCCAAAACTATTTGCAAATCATCGGAAAGAACGCATTTCCCAGTTTTAAGACAACTATTGCAACCTTTACAATAATTAATATCTAGATCAGCTATATGAAGCCATTCAACTTTAGCTCCTAATTCTTCAGCTCCAGCAGCAACCCAAGCCATAGCAGTTGCAGTGTTCCCATTTTTATTTGGACTTCCATTTAAACAGATGAGTCTAATAATTTTTTCCATATCTATCAAATATCTCTTTTGGTTCAAAATAATTTATTAGTCCAGTCTTTGTTAAAACAATCAAACTTTTAATTAGATTTAGATATAAAATTTAAAGAATAAAGCAGACATTATAGAAAAAGTATAATATAATTAGAGTTCTCTTGAATTACTAAGAGGATGCATTACATTATAAGACTCCTTAAGTTTCGTGATATCATTCTTAGCATATATTCGAGTGGTATTTGGTGAGGAATGCCCAAGAATATCTTGGAGCTCACTTATATCCATACCAGACCTTCGCAAGTGTGTGGCTCCTGTGTGCCGAAAGACATGGGGAGTGATATCTTTAGATTCAGGAAATCCGCATTTTTCCTTTATGATATTAATATCATTTTGTACTACTCTCGGATGAAGTTGCTCATTTCGCGTATTTACGATCAAAAAATCATCTGGTTCATAAACGAGCCTATTATCTAAATGTTCCTTAATAAAATAAAGCGTCTTTTTATCCACTGGAACTATTCTTTCTTTATTACCTTTGCCCCGCAATCGTATATATCCCTTCTCGAAATTCACATCTCGAATTCGAATATTACATAATTCACTTACTCTAGCCATTGTCGCATATAACAACCTTACCATTAAATAGTAGCGTTTGCTTTTTTTTGAATTAAACTTCTTGCGATTCTTAAGATCCTCAAAGATTTTTTTCATATCTTTCAAATCTAAAAATTTTGGTAGGCTTTCTTCACTTCTAATTTTCGGGCTTTTTATCGTATTCATTGGATTTTTTTCAACGTATTCATTTAGACTAAGAAATTTAAAAAATGAACGTAAACAAGCGATTTTCCGGCTGATAGACCGTTTGGTATATCCTTTATCTTTGAGCTTTTTCAGAAAAAAGCGCACTTTTTGACGCATTAATTTATGATTTATTTCCACATCTCCAACAATTTTCATAAATTTCTCTAAATCATATCTATAAGCTCGAATTGTTGAAGGACGACAACCTTCTTCAACCTCTTTCGCTATAAGAAAATCATCGATAAAATCAGATATTTTAAAATCGTTCATATTACAATTATTCGTGAAATCTTACAAAAAATGGTGTGATATGTAGATATGTATAAAATTAAGTTTTAAGAATGAGCTAACCATCAAGCAAATCACCGAGTATTTCGGAACAACCTATAGGACTGCCCATTTCGGGATCGAAGACTGAATTTGCGAACCTCTCGAATCTGTAATAAAATTGAAATAGAGACCGACTTGCTTCAAACTTATGGACAAACGAGAGTATCTACTGTTGAAGGAAGCCTTTAAAACAGAATCTCAGAACCTCAAGAGTTCACTATAATTTCAGAGCAATCTCTTTCATCGGGGCACCTCGAGACTGCCTTTGATGTCCAGCTCTCCGATATTGCGATAGGAGACCCCTATGAAGGTCTGTTTGCTCCCCTAGATATGAACCAAATCAAAGCTCTTTATTCGCGACTATTCGACCCCCAGAAACCCATATCCGAATCACCCAAAGAAACGCTGGACACACTTCATTTTCCTGTAGAAGAGCTTCGGTATGCCGTCGAGACACTTGCCGGTCGGTCCTATGATGGAATGGATATAATTGAATCCTCTGACGGTAAAATTTTAGAAGTTAGACAAGAAGTCTTAACAAGGATTAATCAGAAACGTACCTCTGGGGAATTACTAAGCCACATCGAGCAGCTAGTCCTCTGTGTAGGCGCATACCTAATGAGTGACCTCCCCTTGAGATTTGAACGGGATATTGCCGAAAAGGTAGATTTTCCGTCTCGTTCCAATGAAAATTCCTTTGAAAAAACGGACAAGAATGTAAGAAGATTAAAAGTACTGAGTGAATCGATGTCTGGCATACTTGGGCTACAAGCTGGTGCTGAAGTACCTATGAGATTAATGCCAGAAGGCACACATTATAAAAAAGGAGATATCATTGTATTTTATCGAGATGAAATTAAAATCGTCCATCAAATTGAGTATGTCCACGAATCTAATGGTGAAACCTTCTACATAACTACAGGAGTTAATACCGAAACCAACCAATATGTAGATAGTGACCTCGTTTCCCAAAATGATGTTATCAGAATTGTTGATTTGTCTAAAGAGGCATACCTAGAACTTAATGAAATGATGGCAAGGAGATATGTAGCGTTCATAACCGCTTTTGGAATGACCTTAGAATCCGCAAAAATATTAGAAGATTTTTTTAGAGAAAAGAGTACATACTTACGAAATGCTTTAAAAAACGCAAAGGATGAAGCAACTAGTAGAGGATTGAAATTAGTTTCACCAAATGATCCTAATAAGGAATTGAGCTTTGAGGAATTTACTCTGGCATGTATAGAATCTTATAATGGTAAAAACAAATTCTATGGTGATGCAATATTAACATGGAAACATGAAGACTGCGGTCATGTATGGGAAAATACGTATAATAATATTAAAAGGAATGTGGGTAATTGCCCAAAGTGCGACGGACAGTATATAAATCAGAAAATCACCAATGAGATATGTGAATATATATTTAAAGAATTAGGATATATAGAAAATAATTATCAAATCGAATATGGTCTTACAAAAATATTTCCAGAATTAGAAGGACTTATTCATGCAAATGTTCATGTTGATGGATATGTAGAATTAAATATAGAAGATAAAAATGGAAATTTAATTAAATTAGCAATTGAGTATCAAGGTCAACAACATGATCCTGATCCAAAAATAGGATTTGAAGCTTATAAGGCTGTTTCTAAACAATTAGATGTAGTTGAAGGGACTAAAAAATATTCAAAAGTATATAAACCGTGGCGAGATTTAATAACTAGAGATGAAGATAAAGTTGATCATTTTGAGAAGAATAATAAAGATGGATATTATTTGATCGTAGTAGATTATAATGTTGATCCTGAAGATAGACTGGATTTTATCATTAGTAAATTTGAAGAACTGACAAAAATTACATTATCTAAAATTCCATATAGAGATTGGAGGACTTTTTAAATAATGGAAGGAAAATAAATTTTGATTGTTAAACTAAAAATATAAACTAAATTTTTAAATATACTTTTTTATTAAAGGTAGAAAAAAATGTATAGCTGGATTCATATTATTGATTCAAAAGAATCTTATGATCATATTTGGAATACAATAGCAGAATATCGTGATTTACATCTTGGAAGTTATATAATTATTGATGGATTTCTCACTTTAAAAGATGGAAGAGTATTTGGTAATAAAAGTGAAGTAATTGCAGGCATAACAACATATACTTATGAGAAGGAAACAATGGAAAAAATGTTTGAGTTAAAATTAGTAGATTCATCAAAAACAGTTTTATTTACTGATCTTGATCCTGAAGAGATTATAACAACCGAAAAAGGAGCTTTAATTCTTAAGAAGGCAAAATTATATAAGAGTCCGGTCAAATTTGAAGATTATTTAGAAAAAATTCGTTATAAAAATTTCAAGGAAGAAGATTAGGTTTTTTTTTTTCATTTATTATTATCTCCCTCCCCCGTGGTGCCCCCTTCTGAAAAGAAATTTAGAAAAAAAATTTATTTTCGTTTTTCTTCATTAATTATAAAGAGTTTTTTCATATTTATCGATTAAATATTTATATCTGAATCTCTTTATTATTTCATAGAAAATGTCGGATCTAATTGAATCAAACCCAGAAATCCTTGGAGGAAAGCCCGTCATAAAGGGCACGAGAATCCCTGTTGCTTTAATTTATGAATTAGTTGGTTTGAATTATGCTATTGATGAAATTCAAAAAGAATATCCTCATCTTGATCGACAAATTCTTCTCAAAGTCATAGAATTAGGGAATGATGCATTAAAAAACCTTTCTCAAGTTAATTTAGATAATATATTGAGTAAGGAGGTACAATAGAATTTGAAATTTCTATTGGATGAAAATGTACCTCTTTCTATTAAAGAAATTATAAATAAGCTTGGCTATGAAACAATCACTTTGAAAGATGAAAATAAACTTGGGATAAAGAATGGTGAAGTAGCAGAGTTATCAATAAAAAAGAATGCCATAATCATCACATTAGATTCTGATTTCCTATCAATAAAAAAAGAACTTCTAGAAAGGTGTAAGATTATTTATATAAAATTACATCCAAGAGATCCAAAAATTATTGCTAGTATAGTTCAAAAATACTTAGATAATGCAGTAAATAAACTTAATAACCCAGGAAAAATCATACTTTCTGAAAACGAGATTAGATTCGAATCACCCTAAATTATCCTTTTATCTCCCTCCCTTGTGGTGCCCCCTCCTGTAAAAATTTTTCATTAGAAAATCAAATAACTAAATTCTATTTTTTCAAATATCCCCTATATTTTCTTAAATACATTTAGATGGCAATTTTCGATAGTTTTCTTTGAATTAGATTGGAATTTTTGATGGAAAGGTAAATTTTTCGTCTCATATTCTATGAAATTCCTTGGAAAATAAGATTCTTAAGAAGGTAAAGCTTAAGAAGGCAAAGCTATATAAGAGTCTGGTCAAATTTGAAGATTATTTAGAAAAAACTCATTATAAAAATTTCAAGAAAGAGGATTAAGTTTTTTTTCTTCATTAATTATACGCTCCCTCCCCCGTAGTGTCTCCCCCTAAAATTATTTTCATTTTGAGATTTTCTGACAAAAATTAAATATTCCGAAAAACATACTATCTGTATGACCATTCAAGATAAAACTATTGTTGGGAAAAAGGGAGAAATTCTTCCTAAAAAGCCTTTAAGAGATATGGCGGGTATTAATCCAGGAGATGAAGTACTAATAGAAGCTTTTAAGGGGGAGTTAATCATCAAAAAGATCTATTCGATCGAAGAAGCATTAAGTATGCCGGTGATTGACACGGGAACGCCTACAAAGATTGAAAAGGATATTGAAGAAGAAAGGATATTGCAGGAGAAATTAACTAATGAAGAACACTAAACCTCTCATACTTGACACAAGTTTTATCTTACCTTTATTTGGTATAAAGATTAAGATGGATAATGAGTTTGAAAGTGATCTTAAACGAGTTTGGAAAAATGAGATTGAAGGATATCTTGTCTATTTACCATCTATATGTCTCATTGAAACGATGTATAAATTATTAAATGTGTATAGAAAAACTAATGATTTTAACGTTCTAGATAGATATCAAAAGATTCTTCCAACCTTGATTGGTTTACCTATCAACATCTTTAATTGTGAATTAAATCCAAAAGCAAGCATGATTGCCTCAATTATCAGACATTCTGGACACATTGATCTCATGGATTGTTGGATAGCTGCAACTGCAGCAGCATTAAATGGGGTTCTTTTGAGTGAAGATAACGATTTGAAAAACATTTTGAAGAAAATTCCAGAAACAAAGAATTTACCAGTAATTCCTTGGATTGAATTTAAAACGAAAATAAGTCTAAAGAAATAACAACCTGGAATTCAATTAGTTGGTTCTATTATAACTCTATTTTAATTGAAATGTCTAAGGATTTAAGATAATAAGATTTGTAGATATGTATAAAATTAAGCTTTAAGAGTGAGCTGAAAAGTTATTCTTTTTGAAGGTGTCGTACATATTTTGCAGCATTAATTCCAGCACGCCCACCCTCAGCTACAGCGAAAATCACTTGATATAATCCACCTGTCACATCCCCCGCGGCAAATACCCCTTTTAGATTAGTTTCTTGATGTGCATTGACACTAATATTACCGTTTTCATCTAATTCTACTCCCGCTTTCTTAAATATAGAATTTGAAGGGACATGAGAAAAAATAAATAATCCGTCTAATTCCGCTTCCTTAACTTGATCATTTTCTAATTTATAATCTATTTTATCTAGTAATCCATTAGAATTTGCTTCCACTTCGAGAATTTCCGCGTTAGGAATCACATCAATTCCTTTTTCTTGAGCTTGTTTAATTTCATTAGGTAATTCATTGAGAGATTTAGGAGTGATGATATTTACATGGCATCCCATTTGATCAAGTATGAGCGCATCCTCAATTAATTCCTCGTCTTCTCCATAAAGGAACACTTTTTTGTCAACATATAAAGGTCCATCACAGAGTGCACAATAAGATACTCCATATCCTACAAGTTTGGACTCACCTTCTATAATTTCTTCACGATTACCCATCCCCGTAGCAATTATAACCGCATCTGCAGTGAGGTTCGCATTTCTAGTTGAGATCATATTTTTACCCATTCCGAGCATTAATGAAATAACATCACCTTCGATTATGCGAACATTTTCAATACTTTTGACGTGATCCTTAAATTTCTGTAATAAGCTATCTCCTTGTATTTTTGGCTCTCCTAGCCAATTTTCTATTGCTTTCGTTCTTTCGAGAGCGCCTTTCTCTTTTCCTTTAAGAATAATGGTGTCACGACCAGCACGCCCGCAATATACACCCGCACTTAGTCCCGCTGGCCCCGCCCCGATGATGCATATCTCACATTCATATTCCTTCATTTGAACTGACATTCTATTATATTAGATTATATCATTCTTTTATAATAACTTTTTTCTTATAGTATAGTTAGATTTGGTTCAATGGAATCATTTTCTCAAAAAAGAAAAAAATTGAGAATAATCCTTATTATAGATTTTCATGAGCCTTCTTTTCATAATAATTGGGTAAAGCACGAACTTGTAGTAATCTTCCTTCATGTCCGGAAATTCCAAGGAAAGGCTCAAAAGATCTCATAAATTTTAACTGTGCTGGTGTGGGATCTTCTATTTTCCGGAACTCACCTCCAAAATCCTCTGCTGTTTTTAAATCCCAAGGAATTTGTTTTTTAATATCCTCGACCGTTGTATCTGGAAATATTGCTGAAAGATACATTTCTTTTGATTCCTCGGCAAATCTAAAGACCCCATATTTACTAAATACAGCCGATGGACCTCCTGGAAGACCAGCTTTTCGACGAGAATCTCCGCCATCCAACCAACCAGGACTCGTTAGGTAATCTAATTTTTCAACGAATTTTCCCCCTACAACTGTAAAAATGGTTTTGTTACTATGTCCCGCGAATTCATTTGCACCGCCACTACCCGGAAGCTTCATATCCGATCGAGTATTTATTTCATAATCCCCCACAACAGTGGTATTCACGTTCCCGTATTTATCAATTTGGGCCGCACCTAAGATGCAAAGATCGCAATAACCTCGATTCACTACTGTAGTGAATACATCAAACAAATCTATTGAATAGGAAAATCCTTTAGAACATCCAGGATCAGCAATATCTTCCAAATTTTGAAATGGGTCAATATCAACCATGCCTGCCTCTGTGAGTATGATCGCATTAGGAGCGTGAGAGCGTTTTGCGATTGCCCCTGCCGTCATTGGGATTCCTTGTCCGATGACACATACTTCCCCATCTTTAATCTCTTTGCTCGTTTCCAAAACCATTAGTTCGACTCTTCTATATTTCATATTTCTAATTCACCCTCATCTTCTGCTTTTTTATTATATTCTTCTTTTGTCAGTGCGAGATTCATTACGAAGTCATCTTGCCAATAGGTTTTCTTATATCCCATATTGATTGTATCAGATTTATATTCATGTACCTTCAAATAATCTAATGGTTCTTCCCCAAATCTTTCCTGATAATGATCGATGTAATCTTGACGATCTGTTCTGTTATAAACCCATTCTTTCATAAATTCTTGATTACCTAAACTACTGATTGCCTTTCCGAAAAACATTGATCTGAAGATTATGTCTGTGTTATAGTACCCTGCAACAGGACTCGGATGAGCACCCCAAGGAACCTCGCAAACGGCGCTTGTCCTGAATGAAGGAATTACTGTTAAAAATGGAGAACGCTTTATTTTCTCATGATCCACAATTTCCTCACAAGTAACTATGATTTTTTGAGCAGATAACGCCGTCCATTTTACGGTTCCCTCGGTGCCCCAGAGTTGAGCGTTTCCATACTTATCTGCTCTCTGAACGTGAACGATCGCCACATCTGGTCTGAGTGCCGGAACAAGCACTGTTTCTTTATCTGTAAATGGGGATTTAATGGTCGACATTTTATTCGTGCTGCAAAAGGTTCGTTTATCATAGATATCTGATTCTTTGACTGAATTCATAACGGGTAGAAAATCATATCCCAATGCCCCCGCCATAAACATAGAACACATAGTAAAATTGGAATAATCCTCATATTCAATTCGATCTTCAAATAGAGCTCTGTCTAATTCCCTTTTATATCTTCTTCCACCAGCGCGATGATAATAAGAAGTGATAATTTTTGAAACACAATCTCCAGATAACAAAAGATCGATTTCTTCGATAGCAGAACATACTGCTACAGTTAAATTTTTTATCTTCTGTCTTACGATTTCGTGTATGGTTGCATAGGGATTGCAGTGTAAAAAATTACTAAGTGCTAACATGTCGTCGTCTTGAACATATTCCTTAACCGCATCCTTCAAGTCCATCTCTTTAGTATATTCTTCATTTTGTTTTGAATTTGTAATACATATCCCCTATTTATTCGGTTTTTATAATTTTACTCTACCAAATATAATAATGGCAATAAAAATTGTGTATTAATTTTATAAACTTATCAAGAATTTCAATCACAACTTAAATGTTGTAGTTTTTCTCAATTTTTGATCGTAAGGAGGGAAAGAAGAGCAATTTGGTTAATGTTTATAATCAAAACCAAGAAAATGAGAATTAAAATGAATATATTTATTTTTAAATGAATATTCTTAAAATTGTAATATGAAGGAGGAAAGTAAGGAAGATCCATCAGATGATGAGGTAGAAGATTACTTAGATAAAATATGGGAGAATTGGTCTTCAAGGCGGATGTGTGAAAAAACTCATAAACCCAATTATATCAAGAAAAAAAACGATTAACTTATTCTGAATTACGATTGTTAAGAATTAATATAGAGCTTACAATAATAAAATGTTATTTCGAGATCACATAGTATTCCTTTTATATTTTTTTATCCTAAAATTTAACTATCTATTAAAGATAACTATCTTTTTATTAAATTCGAGCTTATGGACTGGAATACGAGATTTACTCATTTAACTAAAACAAGATACCCCCTCATTATGGCTGCCTTTGGAGGCTGGGGTAAAGCAGAGTTTGCTTCCCAATTTTCGGAATCTGGGGGATTAGGAATTATTGCAGCACTCAATTTTCCAGATATAAATGAATTTAAAGAAGAGATTCAAAAAATGAAAACCCTTACAAATAAACCATTTGGAGTGAATCTCTCTCTCCCACATCATAGACTAAATAATTCTCATGAAAAAAATCAAGCAAAAAAAAGATATTTTAAATATGTTAATACTGCCTTAGAAGAAAATGTAGGTATCTTTACAACCTCGGGATATAAGGCAAAATTTATAGGAAAGCGAATTCAGGAATCTGGAGCGATTTGGTTTCATAAATGTGTTGTATTAAAGCATGCAATATCCGCTCAAGAATCAGGTGCAGATGCTGTGACACTCGTAGGCTTAGAAGGTACAGGATTTAAGAATCCATTAACCCAAACAACATTAATCAACATTACAATGGCGAAGAAACTATTAGATATTCCAATTATCGCGGCTGGAGGAATTGGAGATGCCAGAGGCTTCCTTGGCGCATTAATAATGGGAGCCGATGCTGTATGTCTTGGAACTGCACTTATGAGTACCAGAGAATGTCCCGTCTCGGAAGATATTAAGAAAAAATGGCTTGAATTAGATATTTTTAGTGAGAACGTTCATAAAAAGATATATAAATATAATACTAAAAGTTTTATGGCACCTTCAACCGCGATTGCTCATCAGATTCATATATTACCCTTAAAAGAGTATTTAAGTAAATTGATAAGAGATTCCGAATTAATTTTCGAATCTTTTGGATTGACATAAATCAAAATAGAAAATAAAAAAATTATAAATTCAATTGTGAGTTATTTCTTGTCTTTAAGATATAGTCCTGAAGCGATTATACCGATTAACGCAAGACTTAATAACACGCTTAGCCATTCGATTATCGCATAATTATTACCAGTCGCAACAAGAATAATATCTAAAATTATTATTACCCATGCATAAACCGCTATAAATCGATTTAATCCAACTTTCCAAGTCCAATATCCCGCTATTCCTTTAATAATAATTAACATTAGGAAGAATACAATAGTCGCAGTATGATGTATCGGATTAATTAATTCCTCGTTGATATAGAAGAAAATTCCATCCTCGGCAAAAATACCAATAAGAATAAGGCCAAATCCTCCGATGATTCCGATTATAATAAGAGCATAAGTCCCTAATTTAGGAATTCTGTCATTAAGGTTTTTATAAGCAAGAAAACCAGTAAAGAAAGCAACCATACCAACTCCTCCTAAAATACATCCTAAATTATAAAAGATTGCTCCCGGATTAGGTATGGATCCAATTCCTAACTCGGTATATGATTGCCATCCTAAGATATCATCCCATCTCCAAACGGCCCCTCCATCATCAGGAACTAAATATCTTCCAAAATCGGAAAGCCAATGATCTAATGGTGTTGCATCGTTTGGGAATAAGATCCACGCTATAATCAAAAAACCTAAGTAAAACGCAATAGTTAGGATACCACCTATATAAGAGAGCTTTTTATAAAAGTCTATATTGATGGATTCACTCATTTTTATAAGTTTTATTGAATTTTGATTTTTTATTGGTAATTGATTTAGAACTAATACCTAAATAGATATAAATTTTTAGCTATTTGAAGAAAAATAATTCGTTTACCAATAAATTTAATCTGGAGTGAAATCTGAATTATTTAAGATTATGACTGAAATATTAATCACAGGCGGAGCGGGTTTTATTGGATCCTATTTAGCTGAATATTTCGCCTCTAAGACAAAGGCAAATAACATTACTATTATTGATAATTTAGCACGAGATAACATATTTCATCATTGCTCTGAAAAAGAATTAGAGAATAATCTCACTGTTCTTAAGGGTTATGCCAATATTAGATTTATTAGAAAAGATTTAAGGGATTATGAATTTATAAAAAATTTAATTCGAAAAAATACTTTTGACTATATATTTCATGCTTCTGGGCAGACAGGAGTAAATTTTTCGATAAAAAACCCAATTATGGACTTTGAACATAATTTAAGAGCAACAATAAATCTATTGGAAGCTCTCAAGTTATCGAATTCAAATCCCAAATTCTTTTATTTTTCCTCCAATAAAGTTTTCGGAAGGAGTGTGAACGAACTGGATATAACCCAAGGGGAAACTCGATATTTATTTAGAGATCCAACATTTCAGGGAATATCTGAGAGCTTTCCGGTTATCAATACTCAACATACCCCCTACGGAACTTCTAAGCTATGTTCAGAATTATACATCCAAGAATATGCTTACACCTATGATATAGATTATTTAATTTTGAGAATGTCCTGTATATATGGACCACGCCAATGTGGTGGGGAAGCCCAAGGATGGGTCTCACATATCATAAAAAAGACCCTTAGGAATGAACCAATAATAATATTTGGGAATGGCAAACAAGTAAGAGACCTTCTCTATATTACTGATCTTTTAAAATTTATTGAGTTAACATTGGAAAAAGATGTAGTAAAAGAGATTTTTAACATCGGAGGTGGAATAAATAACGCTATTTCAATTATTAAATTAATAAAATTTTTAGAACAAATTTTAGATAAGAATATTCCCTATTCATTTGAAAATTGGAGAATTGCAGACCAAAAGATCTATATTTCTGATATATCAAAAGCCAAAGAGATGCTTAAATGGAAGCCTAAAATAAGCCCTAAATTAGGAATCAATAAAATGGTTAATTGGTATCAAGATAACAAAAATTACTCACTCTTTTGATAATTTCCAAAACAGAAAATATCTAATTCCAATAGGGAAAAAATAAACCTTAAATAGTGAAAAATCCATTCTTAATTATTATCTAAATTAATTTAGGAGATTTTAATGAGTGAAGATAGATCTACAAAAAAATTACGTCTTTTTTTTAGCTTAAATGGTTTCCCAGACCAAATGACATATCAATTTTTTACGCTAACCATATTTGGTTTTTATTTCGCAGTTGTAGGAATTCCTACACCATATATGTGGATTGGCTATACTATCTGGGGATTATGGAATGCCTTTAATGATCCCCTTATGGGATATCTCTCTGATAGAAAGAAATTTGGAAAATTTGGAAAAAGAAAGTTCTTTATAATGGTGGCATTCATCCCATTATGTCTGATGATGATTTTCCTATTCACCTCACCTCTCGAACCAATCGGCATAGAATGGAGATTTTTCTATTTTCTTGGTATAATGATGTTATTTGAATTAATCTATACCGCCTTTGATGTAAATGTAAAAGCTTTATTCCCTGAAATGTGGCCAACAGAAGAAGAACGGTCTAAGACTAACATTATGTTGAGAATTCTGACGATTGTCGCTATTTTGGCGGCTTTTCTCATTCCCACTATTATACCCCCAATTAATCCAGATTTTGAACAAGCTCAACTCTATCCGCAAAATGCACAGTTAACTTATATAATTAATGGGGCAATAGTAGGTGCTATAGTGCTATTTATCGGAGCATTTTTCATTCTCAATGGTATTAAAGAGGATAAAGAGACAAAAGATCAATTAGAAAACAGACCAAAATTTTTCCAATCTCTAAAAATAACCTTAAAAAATAAAAATTTCTTGTTATTGGTACTTGCAAATATGATGACATGGTATGTTCTTACTATAATGACATCAATTTTCCAATTCTATGTTCAATATGTTTTAGGTATAACAGACCTTAATCCCGCGTTCGGAATCTTTAAGACTTTTTTCTATTATGGTTTCTCGATAATTCTTGCTTTCTTGGTGGCTGTAATATGCATGCCTATACATAAAAAACTCGGAACAAAATATGGAATGCGAAATGGCTTTATTCTGACGATGGTGATAATGGGATCAACGTTCCTTTTGTTTTTACTACTGTCAAACAACGTAATAAGTCATATACTCGGAATCGTAATTGCTGGTGCAATTGGATTTGGACTTTCAGGAATTCTATTTTATTTTGATATCCTTATGGGTGATGTTATTGATCAAGATCAGCTTGAAAGCGGTATGAAGAGATCGGCTAGTTTCTACGGCACAAATGCGTTTGTGCATAGATTTTCGATAATTCTCTTTATTTCCTCTGTAGTTTTCACCTTTCAATATACACCTTGGTCTAGTAGTTTCGGAATTACAGATCCAGGCTTAGTTTCACTTCCATTAAAGCTATTATTTTCCGTCGGTCCGGCAATTGCTTGCTTTATCGCACTGATATTTATGTATTTCTATGATTTACACGGCGAAGAGTTGAAAAAGGTAAGAGATCAGCTAAGTATTACTCCATAAATTTCAATATGCTTAACCAATATTAATATCCATATTTCTTTTTTTTATGAAGAATACATATTCTCTTTTTGGAAAAAACAGATTCCTTTAAATACTCAGTTAATATCTTTTTAGCAAAACCTAACACAGATTGGGTGAGTCTGGGTGTATCTCATTTACTTTATAAACTTTGGCTTATTAAATGTTATATAATATCTACTAAAAAATGAATAATATTTAAATGAAGTTCGCTAATAGTTTAAATATTACATTTTTATAACAAAAAAATAATACAAAAAACTTTATTGAAAACGTGAAAAAAAATGGAAAAATTATTATTATTACTACCATTGATATCTGGAGTAGTCGCAATTTTACTTGCGTTATATTTTGCCAAATTAGTTATGGCAGAAGATCCAGGAAATGAAAGAATGCAAGAAGTATCTGGGTACATCGAAAGTGGAGCAAAAACCTTTATAAAAGTTCAATATAAAGTACTTGCTTTATTCGTTATTGCTCTTGCCGTTGCTTTATATTTTGTTCCAGAATTGGGCATAGGACACGTTATATCTTATTTAATAGGATGTGCTGGATCAATGTGGGCTGGATGGTTTGGCATGATAATTGGTGTAAAATCAAACTCTAGAGCCGCACAAGGATGTACTGTTAGTACAAAAAAAGGTTTTGACATCTCCTTTTTTGGAGGTACAGTCATGGGTCTTGCAGTTGTTGGAGTTGCCCTTATAGGAATTTCAGCAATATATTGGATCCTTGGTGAACCAACAGAAGGTCCTCTTTATGTTTTAGGTTTTAGTTTCGGTGCAAGCAGTATCGCTTTATTTATGAAATGTGGTGGTGGTATTTATACGAAAACCGCAGATGTAGGTGCTGATTTAGTTGGAAAGGCGGAGTATAATCTCCCTGAGGATGATCCACGTAATCCCGCATCTATCGCCGATAACGTTGGTGATAATGTTGGAGATATCGCAGGTATGGGAAGCGATTTATTTGACTCCTATGTTGCCTCTATTGTGGCAGCAATGCTTTTATCTATCTTTCTTACTTTAAACGACTCAACAAATAGAATATATTTTACGATATTACCGATCCTTCTCTCCGCATTTGGTCTATTTGCCTCTATCATTGGAATATATGCGATTAAACGGTGGAAAACTGGAGATCCGAGCAAATTATTGAATAATGGAACTTATATTGCCACAATTTCATTTATTCTTTTGGCGCTTGTATGTGTAGGAATCTTGTCAATTTTTATCACAGATCCCCAAGATGTGATATTCTTATGGGCATTATGGGCTTGTGCTGCGATTGGTCTTTTTAGTGGTATAGTTATTGGATTTACGAGTGATTATTACACAAGAGAAGATAAGAAACCAACTCGAGAAATGGCCCACGCTGCTCAAGAAGGAGATGCTGTTGTAATTCTAAGTGGATTTTCTTATGGTCTCGTGAGTGTTGTTCCCCCTGCTTTAGGGATTGTAGCTGCTATGGCTTTCTCATATTTGATTCCATTTATATTAGTTGGAACATTTACCGCGGGTGTATTTGGTGTTTCTATTGCTGCAGTTGGAATGTTATCCATAGTGGGAACAATTGTCTCGAATGATGCCTATGGTCCTATTTGTGATAACGCCAGAGGAATTGCTGAGCAAGGCGATTTAGGAGAAGAGGTTATTCGGGAAGCAGATAGGTTAGATATGGCAGGCAATACGGCTAAAGCAATTACAAAAGGCTACGCAATTGGAGCAGCAAATCTCACAGTTTTAGCATTACTATTTTCGTTCTCACAAGATGCTGGTGCTGCAATTACTAACAACATTAATCTATTGAATGTATCAGTGTTAATCGGAGCTTTTATTGGAGTAGTTGCTCCGGCGTTATTTTCTGCCGTTTTAATTTTAGCAGTCCAAAGAAACGCAGCATTGATGGTCGATGAGATTCGAAGACAATTTGAAGAAGATCCTGGAATATTAAAAGGAGAAACTGCCGCAGATTTTAATAAATGCATTGATATTGCAACAAAAGGTGCCCTTAAGGAGCTAATAATTCCAAGTATTATTTCAATCGCAATTCCTCTAGCAGTTGGATTAATTTTCGGAGTTGCCTCTTTAGGTGCGTTCTTAGCAGGTTCTATTCTTTCAGGGTTCGTGTTTGCGATATTTATGGCAAATAGCGGAGGTGCTTGGGATAATGCGAAAAAATGGATTGAAGATGGAAATTTAGGAGGCAAAGGCACCGATGCACACAAAGCATCCATTACCGGAGATACAGTAGGAGATCCTTTTAAAGATACAGCAGGTCCTAGTATTAACACCTTATTGGTTGTAATGTCTTTAACTGCCAGTATCTTTATTGGATTATTCTTAGTCATTGGGGAAGGAGCAGGTCTATTAGGAGCATTTTTCTAAAAATTGTACTAAAAATCAATATAAACTTGAAATCTCAATATCTTTTTCTTTTTATTTCTCTATTTTTATATGATATTCGCAAAAATAATATATCTCTTCTTATATTAATGCTTTCATGGGAAAAAATAACATAAATATTGAATTTTTTCGAGGGATTATTGAATCCATACCGGCAGAAATAGTTATTATTGATAATAATCATAAAATCCTTTTAGCAAACAAATTTGCTCGAGAAAAGTACTCAAATTCCTCCCCTCAATTAAGAGAGGGAAATTCGATATTTGCATGCCATAAAAACGAAAAAAGTCATCAGATTATCCAAAACGCATATGATGAAATAAAGAAAGGTAAAGACCGGGTCTATATTTACAATTCAGACGAAACCGGGAAACCGGCGTATTTAATCGCGGTTCGGGATTCAGAAAGAAATATCTTAGGATATTATGAATGGTTTGAGTAGAATCATGACTGTAACTGAATTTGAAATTACTTTTACGGAAACATTATCTTTTTCTCCATGGAACAAGTTTAGATGTTTTTTCCATGTACTCCTTATATTGGGGACGACGATTAAGATTTCTTTCGTCCATAAGAGGAATGCTTATAAAAATAAATAAGAGAGTGATAGAGATTGGGCCGATGATAGTCCACCAGAAATTTAAATTTGAAGCAAGCGCAAAGGAATATAAACCCCACCAAAATAAAATCTCTCCAAAATAGTTCGGATGTCTTGAATATTTCCATATCCCTTCTTTCATAATCTTTTTGTGGCTTTCTCGTTCTTCAATGAACTTCTTGAGCTGTTTATCTGCCACACTTTCAACGAGTATCGCTAATAATGTTATTGAAATTGCAAATACATCTAAATAGGAGAAATAACTCCCACTCTCAACTAAGGATGGATATAACGACAAACATCCTAAATAAACCAATATAGTTGGCATTAGTTGAATTCCGAAAAGGTTAACTAGCCAGAAAAGTTTGGGATTGTTATTTCTGTACATGCGATATCTCCAATCTTCGTCTTCTAAACCCTGCCAGTTCTCTGCCCAGTTCCAGGTTAATCGCATTCCCCATAAAAAAGTTAATGATAGGACCCAAATTTTTCTGATTAAGCTTCCAGAAAATGGATTAATGATGAAAAAATAAAATGCAATGAAGATAGGTCCGACACTCCAATAGGGATCGTAAAGGCTCGCGTTATCATAAATCGAGCTAAAGATATATACCACTAAAGTTGCTACTACATCACAGATCAGTACAATTATTAAAGGATGTAAAAATTGTATATAAATCCCAGCTAGAAACGCTGAAATAAAAGCTACCGCATAGGTGAGTAAAATGACCAAAAAAGAAATTGTTTCTCCCTTCATTAAATTAATCCCCAATTGTGTGTATATCCAAAATAATAAAACTAATAATTATAGAATCAATTTAAAATTTTATCGAAAGAATCTTCGTATGAAAAAAAATTTATTTTATCTAAAATTATATTCAATTGACAGATGAGATTTGGGGCTGACGGTGGGCAATGACTCGCTGAGGAACCTCACCTCACACTCCAAGCAAGGCATGGAGGAATCCATGATGGTGAAAACCATATTTCAGTAATAGAAACGGCACCGCCTTCATATCGATATTAATGATTTGGAATTAAGCCAATGAAATGATGTGAAGGAGTGGTTGAAACGAGCTGAAACCTTGGTGCAAGACCAAATGAAAGCATAGGGACTTGGAGCCAGCTTTAGGTAGGTCGCTTAGTTTGATGCCTCAACAGTGTTCTGGCGACGGAGACTGTACAGAAAGGTGGGTATAAATCTCAGCTGTCCTTCTATATTCCTTATTCTTATTAACAAACCTTTATAATTTTAAATCTTTTTTAACATACATAGTTAGTTTTATATTTCACTTCAACGAAGATGATATTATGTCAAAAAAGAATGAAGTTTCAAGGCGGACATTATGGTCCATAATAATGCTCAGTTTCTCTGGTGAACTTGCATGGGCGGTCGAAAATCAATACTTTAATGTTTTTATATATCAAGAATT